>NZ_JBIWFI010000018.1:0-152412 GCF_044762985.1 Streptomyces sp. NPDC096339
TTCTTGGGGGGCGGGGTTTTTTCGCGGGGGGGGGGGCGGGGGGGGCCCGCCCGCCGCGGGGGGGGGGGGGGGGGGGGGGGGGGGCCCCCCCCGCGGGGGGGGGGGGGGGGGGGGGGGGGGCCCCTCGTACGCAGGGCCGGATCAGCCTCGGGAGGCGGCGATCTCCGCGACCCGGCGGCGGACCAGGTACCAGCCGCCGACCAGGGCGGCCGCGATGGCGGGGATGAAGAGGACGGTGGTGCGGCCCACTCCGCCGTCGCACCACATCAGGACCAGGACCGTGACGAGGAAGACCAGCGTGACGAGCTGGGTGTAGGGGGCCCAGGGCAGCCGGTAGGCGGGGCGTTCGACGCGGCCCTGCTTCGCCCGGCGCCAGAAGTGGAGCGAGCAGAGCATGACCATGGCCCAGGTGCCGAGGATGCCGAGCGAGGCGAAGTTGAGGACGATCTCGAAGGCGTCCTTGGGCATGTACTTGTTCAGGGCGACGCCGGCCAGGCCGAAGGCGGCGGTGAACAGGACGCCGCCGTACGGGACCTTGCCCTTGTTCATGCGGGCGGTGAAGCGGGGCGCGGAGCCGGACATGGCCATGGAGCGCAGGATGCGGCCGGTGGAGTAGAGGCCGGAGTTCAGGCTGGAGAGGGCCGCGGTCAGGACGACCAGGTTCATGATGCCGGCGGCGCCGGGGACGCCGAGCTTGTCGAAGACCGTGACGAAGGGGCTCTGGTCGGAGCTGTACTCGGTGTAGGGGAGCAGCAGTGCGAGCAGGACCACGGAGCCGACGTAGAAGAGGCCCACGCGCCACATGATCGAGTTGATTGCCTTCGGCATGATCTTCTCGGGGTTCTCGGTCTCACCGGCGGCGACTCCGCACAGCTCGACGGAGGCGTAGGCGAAGACGACGCCCTGGATGACCAGGAGCATGGGGAGCATCCCGGCGGGGAAGATGCCGCCGTTGTCGGTGATGGAGGCGAGGCCGGGGGTGTGGCCGCCGATGTCGTGGCTGGTGGCGACGAGCCAGATGCCGACGATCAGGAAGATCACCAGGGCGGCGACCTTGACCAGGGAGAACCAGAACTCCATCTCGCCGAAGTACTTCACCGAGATCAGGTTCGCGGTGAGGACGACGGCGAGGGCGATGAGGGCGAGGACCCACTGGGGGACGTCGGTGAACATCGACCAGAAGTGGGCGTAGGTCGCGGCGGCGGTGATGTCGGCGACGGTGGTGGTCGACCAGTTCAGGAAGTACAGCCAGCCGGCGGTGTAGGCGCCCTTCTCCCCCATGAACTCGCGGGCGTAGGAGACGAAGGCTCCGGAGGAGGGGCGGTACAGGACGAGCTCGCCGAGGGCCCGGACGACGAAGAAGGCGAAGACGCCGCAGACCGCGTAGGCGATCGCCAGGGAGGGGCCGGCTCCGGCGAGGCGGCCGCCGGCGCCGAGGAACAGGCCGGTGCCTATCGCTCCGCCGATCGCGATCATGTTGATGTGGCGGGACTTGAGGTCCTTGCTGTAGCCCTCGTCGCCCGCGTCGGTGTGGCGTGCGGACGGGTCGGCGGGGGCCTCGGCCAGGGTGCGGTCGGTCATGTACGACTTCGCCTTCGTGGGGTGGACAGGCAGACCGGGCCGCCGCGCGGGGGAGCTGGGTGGTCTCCCCCGTACGGCGGTCCGGGTGTTTTGATCGCCTCAGGAGACCATGCGGGTCCACCGCCCGCCAAAATCGCACCCGTACGCATCGAAGCCCCCGACGACCTTGGAAAGGGGTGTCGGGGGCTTCGTCAGCGCTCGAAACCGAGGTTTCGGGGTGCGGGCTCAGCTGCCGGTGGTGGCCTCCGCCGCGGCCTGGTCGAGGCGGAAGGCCTCGTTGCCCAGGCCGATGCGGGCGTGTGCCTGGGGGCGGCTGCGGCGCAGTACCAGTCCGTAAGCCAGTCCGGCCACGGCGGCGGCGCCGATGATGCCGGGCAGGATCCGGCTGAGGGCGGAGCCTTCCTCGGCGCCGACCAGGACACCGAAGTCCTTGACGGTCCAGACGGCGATGGCGAGCAGGGCGAGACCGGCGGCGCCGGCCGCGACGAGCCGCCAGACCTGGGCGCCGGCGGTGCCGCGGCGGACGAAGAAGGCGATGACGGCGAAGGAGGCGGTGGCCATGAGGAGGGTGATGCCGAGGGCGCCGACGCTGCCCATCCAGGTGAACAGGTGCAGGACGGGCGCGGTGGGGTCGCCGGCCGGCATGTCGTCGGTGGCGGCGAAGGCGATGACGACGAGGACGGAGACGGCGGTCTGCAGGAGGGAGCCGGTGCCGGGGGCGCCGGTGCCGGCGTTGGTCTTGCCGAAGGCGGCCGGGAGGAGGCCCTCGCGGCCCATGGCGAAGGCGTAGCGGGCGACCACGTTGTGGAAGCTGAGCATGGCCGCGAACATGCCGGTCACGAAGAGCACGTGCAGGACGTCGGTGAAGGCCGTGCCGAGGCGGTCCCCGGTGAGCTGGAAGAGCAGGCCGGGACCGGCCTCGGCGGAGGTCTTGACGACCTCGGAGGGGCCGGTGGCGACGGTGAGGGCCCAGGCGCTGAGGGCGAAGAAGAGGGCCACGAAGCCGACGGCGAGGAACATCACGCGGGAGACGACGATGTGCGGCCTGCTGGTCTCCTCGGCGTAGACCGGGGACTGCTCGAAGCCGACGAAGGCGGCGATGCAGAAGCAGAGTGCGGTGCCGAGGCCGGCTCCGCCGAGTGTCGCGGGGTCGAAGGCGTGGAGCGAGAGGCCGTCGGGGCCGGGCTTGGCGAGGGCGGAGACGTCGAAGACCACCACGAGGGCGCACTCGATGAGGAGCAGGACACCGAGGACCTTGGCATTGAGGTCGATCTTGAGCCAGCCGAGGGCGCCGGTGATGGCGACCGCGGCCAGGGCGGGTATCCACCAGGCGAGTTCGGTCTTCAGGTAGGTGGCGAAGAGGTTGGACACCTCGAAGCCGAGGATGCCGTAGACGCCGACCTGCATGGCGCTGTAGGCGACGAGGGCGACGAAGGAGGCGCCGGCGCCCGCGGTGGGGCCGAGGCCGCGGGCGATGTAGGCGTAGAAGGCGCCGGCGTTGTGGACGTGCCGGCTCATCTCGGCGTAGCCGATGCCGAAGAGGGCGAGGACGATCCCGAGGATGACGAAGAGGAGGGGCTGGCCGACGATGCCCATGACCCCGAATGTTGTGGGCATGACACCGGCGACGACCATCAGGGGCGCGCTGGCGGCGAGCACGGAGAGCAGCAGACCGGCGGTGCCGAGGCGGTCGGCCCGCAGGGCGCGGTCCGTCCCCTTGTACGTTCTTATGTCGGCCGGGTCCTGGAGCGTGGTGGAGCTGCCCGTCGGCATGGCAGGTTCCTTTCGGGGGTGGTCGGGGGTGTCAGGCGGTGCCGAGGGCGGCGCCGCGCGCGGCGAGGAAGGCCTTGTGCGGGTCCCGGTCCGGATACGACCAGGGGGCGGGGGTCGCGTGCCTCCCGATGCGGTGGAAGAGCGCGGCGGCCTCGGCGGGGCGGCCCTCGCAGAGCTTGGCGTGGGCCAGGTAGTTGAGGTCGACCCGGTTGCGGGGGTGG
Source organism: Streptomyces sp. NPDC096339 (assembly GCF_044762985.1). Classification (NCBI taxonomy): domain Bacteria; kingdom Bacillati; phylum Actinomycetota; class Actinomycetes; order Kitasatosporales; family Streptomycetaceae; genus Streptomyces; species Streptomyces sp. NPDC096339. The sequence goes on from NZ_JBIWFI010000018.1 coordinate 3,576, forward strand.
TCGTCGCGTTCCCATTCCAGCCACCAGTCGAAGGCGGCGCGCAGCACCTGGCGGGCGCGCCGGCCGGACCAGTGCTGGCCGTCGCTGCCGAAGGTGTGGCCGTGCGCGGCGGCGAGCACCCGGTAGCGCTCGGCGTGCGCGATGACGGGGAGCACGGCGAGCGGGGAGTCGGCGGGGGCCTCCTCGGCGGCCCAGGCCGCGAAGTCGTAGACCTCGTGGAGCGGGTCGTGGCCGGCGCCGGGGGTGCGTTCGGCGAGCTTGGCGACCATCAGGTGGTGGGCGTGGTGGTGTTCGCGGTGGCGCGCGCGGACCTGGTCGAAGTGGCGGCTGAACTCCTCCTCGGTACCGAAGGCGCGGGAGAGGAGGAGCAGGCCGAGCCAGGGCGTGGGGTCCGCGGGCAGCAGGGCGGCGGCGCGGCGGCAGGCCTCCTCGGCGGCGGCCGGGGTGTCCTTGCGGCGCAGCGCGCGGAAGACGGCGGCGCAGGCGAGGAGGGTGGCCGCGTCGGCGCTGCCGGGTTCGGCGAGGAGCCATTCGCGGGCCCAGGCGGTGGCCGCGGGGGTCTCGGCGAGGACGACGACGCGGTGGCCCCGGCGGTCCCAGTCGTCCCCGGTGGCCACGAGGAGGGAACGCGCCTTCGCCCACCGGCCCTGGGTGAACTGCGTGCGCACGTCGACGAGTTCGGCGTCACACAGGGCCGGGTCGAAGAGCTGGGCGTCCCGCTTGCGGGCGCGGCCGAGGGGCGGCGGAGGCGGGGACATCCGCGGTTTTCCCTCCAGGACGCGGGTGGTCGGGGGATCACGCCGGTGAGCGAACCCGTGATCACGCACAGCAAAGCGGTAGGCCCGGCTCCGAGTCAAGGTCCAGTCCACCGGGTGGCGTGTTTCAACTGCTTTGTGTGCGGTGGCAGTTGGGGCGGTTGTGCCGGTTCGGGGAAGTCCGTGCCGTGCGGGCCGGGGGTCCCGGGGGTGCTGCTGCCGTCTTCCGCCGGTGTCCTACGGGTCGTACGGCGCGGGTGGTGGTTGGCGGTGCGGGTATGCGTCGGTGGCCGAATGCCGTAGGTCGCGCGAGCGCCTGGCTTCCGCCTCGCCGCGGGGCGCCCTCCGGGCCCGGGCCGCGGCGCGGGGCGTCGGCGCCACCGGGCCGCCCCGCACCGTCCGCACTCCCGCGCCGGCGGGGTCGGGTGTGCGGTGGGGCGCCCCCGCAAGGCGTCGAACGCACCCCGCTTCCCCGCTTCCCCTCTTCACCCCCTCGAACCGTTCGACGCCCGAGGAGGTGCCCCGGCGCGCCCGACCCCGGCGCCCCTTCGCGTGCGGGCCGCCCCCGGGGTACCGCTGCGCGGAGCGGTCCCCTACCCGCCCTTCCACCGTTCCCCGGGGCTCCGCCCCGGACCGCGGTCCTCAAACGCCGGACGGGCTGAAAAGACCCGGGGGCTCCGCCCCGGAGCCCCGGGCCTCAAACGCCGGACGGGCTGAAAGACCCGAGGGCTCCGCCCCCGGACCCCCGCGCCTCAAACGCCGGCGAGGCTGGATATGCCCGGGCCTCGGACGCCCGCGAGGCTGAAGGGTCCCGGGGACCGGAGGGCTGAGGGTGGGTCGGGGTCAGGCAGTGGCGGTGGCGGCTGCGCGGCCCGCCGTGCGGCCCGAGAAGAGGCAGCCGCCGAGGAAGGTGCCCTCCAGGGCCCGGTAGCCGTGCACGCCGCCCCCGCCGAAGCCGGCCGCCTCGCCCGCCGCGTAGACACCCGGGAGCGGGTCGCCGGCGGGCGTCAGGACGCGCGAGGACAGGTCGGTCTGGAGGCCGCCCAGCGACTTGCGGGTCAGGATCGAGAGCCGTACCGCGATCAGCGGCCCGGCCTTGGGGTCCAGGATCCGGTGCGGCGCGGCCGTACGGATCAGCTTGTCGCCGAGGTACTTGCGGGCCCCGTGGATCGACATCACCTGGAGGTCCTTGGTGAAGGGGTTGGCGATCTCCCGGTCGCGCGCCACGATCTGGTCGCGGACCACGGCCTCGTCGAGGAGGTCCTCCTTGGTCACCGCGTTCATGCCGCGCACCAGCGCGGACAGGTCCCGCTCCACGACGAAGTCCGCGCCGTTGTCCATGAAGGCCTTCACCGGGCCCGGTACGGCCTGCCGGGCGCGGTCGATGACGTCACGGACCGACTTGCCCGTGAGGTCGGGGTTCTGTTCGGAGCCGGAGAGCCCGAACTCCTTGCCGATGATGCGCTGGTTGAGGACGAACCAGGTGTGGTCGTGCCCGGTCTTCATGATGTGGTCGAGGGTGCCGAGGGTGTCGAAGCCCGGGAAGAGCGGTACGGGCAGCCGCTTGCCCGTCGCGTCCAACCAGAGGGAGGACGGGCCGGGCAGGATGCGGATGCCGTGCCTGGCCCAGATCGGGTTCCAGTTCTCGATGCCCTCGGTGTAGTGCCACATCCGGTCCTTGTTCACGTGGGCGGCGCCCGCCGCCTCCGCGATGCCGAGCATCAGGCCGTCCACGTGCGCCGGGACGCCGGAGAGCATCCGCGCCGGCGGGGTGCCGAGCCGGTCGGGCCACTGCGCGCGCACGAGGTCGTGGTTGCCGCCGATGCCACCGCTGGTCACGATCACGGCCTGGGCCCGGAGGGAGAACTCCCCCGTGGTCTCGCGGCTGCTGGCGGTGCCCCGTACGGCGGTCGAGGGCTCCAGGATCTCGCCCGTCACGGTGTCCACCGCGCCGGCCGTCCGGGACAGGCCGGTGACCCGGTGGCGGAACTTCAGCCGCACCAGCCCCCGCGCCACCCCGGCCCGGACCCTCCGCTCGAAGGGCTCGACGAGGCCGGGGCCGGTGCCCCAGGTGATGTGGAAGCGGGGGACGGAGTTCCCGTGGCCGTTGGCGTCGTAGCCGCCGCGCTCCGCCCAGCCGACGACGGGGAAGAAGCGGACTCCCTGCGCGTGCAGCCAGGGCCGCTTCTCGCCGGCCGCGAAGTCCACGTACGCCTCGGCCCAGCGGCGGGCCCAGACGTCCTCCTCGCGGTCGAAGCCGGCGGTGCCCATCCAGTCCTGGAGGGCGAGCTCGCGGTTGTCCTTGATCCGCATCCGGCGCTGTTCGGGCGAGTCCACGAAGAACAGCCCGCCGAAGGACCAGTGGGCCTGGCCTCCCATGGACTGCTCCGGCTCCTGGTCGAGCAGGATGACCTTGCGGCCCGCGTCGACGAGCTCCGCGGTCGCCGCGAGGCCCGCGAGCCCGGCTCCGATCACGATCACGTCTGCGTCGTACGTCATGCGTGTACCCGTCCCGTCCTGACGTCGGTGGTGGGGCAGATCCTTGGCTACGGAGCGGTAACCAGTCAACAGCGGTGGTTGGATGACCCCTGTGAGCGCAGCTGATGAGGTACTGGACGTGGTGGACCGGGACGACCGGGTCGTCGGGCAGGCCCCGCGGGGCGAGGTGTACGCGGAGGGGATGATCCACCGCTGCGTGTTCGTGCTGGCCAGGGACGCGGAGGGCCGGATCTTCGTGCACCGGCGGACCGCGTCGAAGCTGGTCTTCCCCTCGCACTACGACATGTTCGTGGGCGGGGTGCTGGGCGCCGGCGAGGGCTACGCGCGGGCCGCGCTGCGCGAGGCCGAGGAGGAGCTCGGCGTGAGCGGACTGCCGCAGCCGGAGCCGCTGTTCAAGTTCCTGTACGAGGGCCCGGGCGGGGCCTGGTGGTCGTACGTGCACGAGGTGCGGTGCGAGATTGCCGTGCGGCCGCAGGAGTCCGAGGTCGCGTGGCACGCCTTCCTGACGGAGGAGGAGCTCGCACGGCGGGTCGCGGGCGGCGACTGGCCGTGGGTGCCGGACGGGCTGGAGGCGTACCGCAGGCTGGAGGAGTACCGGGGGCGGAAGGCGTAGCGGGCGGAAGGCCTGGCGGGCGGGCGGTGGCCGTGGCGCCCTGCCGGTTCCGGGGACGCGGCGGCGCACCCCGTAGATTGGACGGGTGATCGACTTCGTCAAGGACGTGCGCCTGTGGTTCGCACCCTCGAAGCTTAGGGACGAGGGCGAGACCCCCGACTACCGCTTCTCGCTGGCCAACGAACGGACCTTCCTGGCCTGGATCCGCACCGCCCTGGCCCTGGTCGGCGGCGGTTTCGCGGTCGACCAGTTCCTGCCGGACCTGCGGTGGGGGGTCCGGGTCGGGATGGCGTTCGCGCTCCTCGCGGTGGGCGCGGCGTGCGCCCTGCGGGCGGTGAACCACTGGGTGCGGTGCGAGCGGGCGATGCGACGGGGCGACGACCTGCCGCTGTCCCGGTTCCCGGTGGTGCTGAGCTTGGGCGTGGGGCTGGTGGCGCTGGCGATGGTGGTGGTCGTGCTGCTGGGCTGGACGAAGCGGTGAGTGCGTGACCAGGTACGGCGAGGGTCACGATGCGGGCCTCCAGCCGGAGCGGACCCGGCTCGCGTGGCGGCGTACGACGCTGGCCTCCTCGGTCGTGGCGCTCCTCGCCCTGCGCCAGGCGCTGCGCGGGACCGGGGCGCCGGTGGAGCTGGCCGGGGTGTCGGTGATCGCGCTCGTCTGGCTGCTGTTCCTGTGGGTGGCGCACCGGCGCATCCGGGCGCTGGCGACGGACCGTCCGCAGACCCTCGCGCCGCGGGCGGCGGTGGCGGCGGTCGCGTGCACGGTGGCGCTCGCCCTGTTCGCGATGACCGTGATCATCTGACCCTTCCGTCGGATGATCGGGCTTCCCGACACCAACACGACACAAGGGGCGTTACGGGATGATGCAGGACGATCCCCACTAGCCTCGGCGCCATGACGACCCTGCACCAGGAACACGCCACACACGAGCACGCGCACGGCGCCGACTGCGGTCACCGGGCGGTCCGGCACGGCGACCACGTCGACTACGCGCACGACGGCCACCTGCACCGGGAGCACTCCGGGCACTGGGACGAGTGCGAGACCACGGGCCACACCGCCCACGACGGCCACGACCACGCGCACGGCGCGGACTGCGGGCACGAGACGGTGCAGCACGGGGACCACGTCGACTACCTGCACGACGGCCACCGGCACGCCGCGCACGACGGGCACTACGACGACCACTGACCCACCCGCCCTCCCCGGGCGCGGCGGCTGCCGGCAGGATTCGAGGCGCCCGTCAACGCGACCCGGGGAGACCGCAGATGACCGCCGACGCTCCGTACCTCGTCCAGCCCGCACCGGGGGTGCACGCCTACGTGCAGCCGGACGGCGGTTGGTGCCTCAACAACGCCGGCTTCGTGAGCGACGGCGGACGCACCCTCCTCGTCGACACCGCCGCCACCGAGCGGCGCGCCCTGGCGCTGCGCGAGGCCGTCGTGTCGGCCGGGGTGCCGCTCCCCCGCACGGTGGTGAACACCCACCACCACGGCGACCACACCTACGGCAACAGCCTGTTCGCGCCCGAAGCGCTGATACTCGGGCACGAGAACGCGCGGGCCGAGCAGCTCGCAGCCGGGCACCAGTTGGAGATGATCTGGCCCGCGACGGACTTCGGCGCGATAGAGATCACCGCGCCCGACCTGACGTACAGCGACCGGACGACCCTGCACCTCGGCGAGACGGAGGTGCGGGTCCTCCACCCCGGGGTCGCCCACACCACCGGGGACTCGATCGTGTGGCTGCCCCGGCAGCGGGTGGTGTTCACCGGGGACCTGGTCTTCGCCGAGGGCACCCCGTTCCTGGCGATGGGCTCCCTCTCCGGTTCGCTGCGGGCGCTGGAGCTGCTGCGCTCCCTGGACGCGGAGACGGTGGTGCCGGGGCACGGCCCGCTGACCGACCCGTCCGCCTACGAGTCCACCGAGCGCTATCTGCGGTACGTGGCCGATCTCGCCCGGGAGGGCCGGGACAAGGGGATGACCCCGCTGGAGACCGCCCGACAGGCCGACCTCGGCGAGTTCGCCGCCTGGCGCGAGAGCGAGCGGCTGGTGGCGAACCTGCACCGGGCGTACTCGGAACTGGCCGGGGAGCCGGAGGGTGTCCCGCTGGACATCCTGGCGGTACTGCGGGACATGACGGTGATGAACGGCGGGACGCCGATCCTCTGCCACGCCTGAACCGCGGGGCGCGGGGCGCGGGGCCTCGGGCCGGGCCCGAGGCCGGGAGCCCCGCGGTTCTTTCGACAACGGGGGCGCCTCGGCCCCGGGTCGTTTCGGCCCGCGCTCTGGACGACATACCGACTGGTCGGCATGATGACCCACGGACACCCGTCGCCGACTCCGCACGGAGGTGCGCAGCATGACGTCAGCATCGGCCTCAGCGTCAGCCGATCCGAGAGGCCTGGATCTGGAGCGGCTGCGCGGTCATCTCGACCTGGCGCGGCCGGGTCTCGTGGCCGGGGCACTGCGCGGCCGGCTGATCGAGGGCGGCCGCTCGAACCTCACGTACGAGGTCACCGACGGGAGCTCCCGCTGGGTGGTGCGCCGGCCTCCGCTCGGCCATGTGCTGGCCACCGCGCACGACATGCGGCGCGAGCACCGGGTCATCGCGGCGCTGCACGGCACGGCGGTTCCGGTGCCCGAGCCGCTGCTGCTGTGCGAGGACGAGTCCGTGCTGGGGGCGCCGTTCTACGTGATGGAGTACGTGGAGGGGGTGCCGTACCGGACGGCCGGGCAGCTCGCCGCGATCGGGCCGGAGCGCACCCGTCGCGCGGTGCTGGGCCTGGTCGACACCCTGGTCGAGCTGCACGCCGTGGACCCGGAGGCGGTGGGCCTGGGCGACTTCGGCCGGCCCGAGGGCTTCCTCGACCGGCAGCTGCGCCGCTGGGGCAAGCAGCTCGCGGCCTCGCGGGGGCGGGAGCTCGCCGGGATCGACGAGCTGCACGGCTCGCTGGGCCGGGCGCTGCCCGACTCCCCCGCGCCGACCGTGGTGCACGGGGACTTCCGGCTGGACAACGTACTGATCGGCGGTCCGGACGACACGATCCGGGCGGTGCTGGACTGGGAGATGTCCACGCTCGGGGATCCGCTGACCGATCTCGGGCTGCTGGTGATGTACAGCTCGGACCTGGGCCTGACCGAGTCGCCCGTCAGTACGACGAGCGGTGCGCCGGGGCATCCGACGCCCGCCGAGCTGATCGAGCGGTACTCCGCCCGCTCCGGCCGGGACACCGGCGCCATCGCCTGGTACACGGCGTTCGCCTGGTTCAAGCTCGCGGTGATCCTCGAAGGCATCCACTACCGCTACACGCTCGGGCAGACCGTCGGGGCGGGCTTCGACCGGATCGGCGAGCTGGTGCCGGTCTTCATCGAGCACGGACTGACCACCCTCCAGGAAGGCTGAGGAGCCGATCAGCATGGATTTCGCATTCGACGACCGGACCGAGGAACTCCGCGGGCGGCTGCTCGCGTTCATGGAGGAGTACGTCTACCCGGCGGAGCCCGTCGCCGCCGAGCAGCGCGCGCGGCTGGCCTCGCCCTGGGACACCCCGGCCGTGTTCGGTGAACTGAAGGCCGAGGCGCGCCGTCAGGGCCTGTGGAACCTCTTCCTCCCGGATTCGGAGTACGGCGCCGGGCTGACCAACCTCCAGTACGCCCCGCTCGCCGAGATCACCGGCCGCAGCCCGCACCTGGCGCCGATGGCGACCAACTGCGCGGCTCCGGACACCGGGAACATGGAGCTGCTCGCGCAGTTCGGGAACGAGGAGCAGAAGAAGCAGTGGCTGGAGCCGCTGCTGGCCGGGGAGATCCGGTCCGCGTTCGCGATGACCGAGCCCGAGGTGGCCTCCTCGGACGCGACGAACATCGAGACCCGGATCGAGCGGTCGGCGAGCGGCGAGGAGTACGTGGTCACCGGGCGGAAGTGGTTCATCTCCGGGGCGATGAACCCGGATTGCCGGATCTTCATCGTGATGGGCAAGACCGATCCGGAGGGCGCCGATCCGCGCCGCCAGCAGTCGATGATCCTGGTCCCGCGCGACACCCCGGGCGTGGAGGTGCGGCGCGCGATGACGGTGTACGGGTACGAGGACCACGACCACGGCGGTCACGCGGAGGTGGTCTTCGACGGGGCGCGCGTGCCGGCGGCGAACCTGATCGGCGAGGAGGGCGGCGGCTTCGCCATCGCCCAGGCGCGGCTCGGCCCGGGCCGCATCCACCACTGCATGCGGCTGATCGGCATGGCGGAGCGGGCCATCGAGCTGATGTGCCGGCGGGCGGTGGAGCGTACGGCCTTCGGCAAGCCGCTGGCCGCGCAGGGCGTCGTCCAGAACTGGATCGCGGACGCCCGGGTGACGGTGGAGCAGCTGCGGCTGCTGGTGCTGAAGACGGCCTGGCTGATGGACACGGTCGGGAACCGGGGTGCGCACACCGAGATCCAGGCCATCAAGATCGCGACCCCGCGGGCTGTGGTGCGGATCCTGGACGACGCGGTGCAGCTGCACGGCGCGGGCGGGGTGAGCCAGGACTTCCCGCTGGCCGAACTGTGGGCGGCGGCGCGGACGCTGCGGCTGGCCGACGGCCCGGACGAGGTGCACCAGCGGTCGCTGGCGCGGCGGGAGCTGAAGCGCGTTCTGTAGCCTCCCGGCGGGACGGGTGCCGCGGCGCGCCGCGCGGGGTCCGCGGGCTGCGCCCCGGGCGTTCCGACGCCGAGCGCCGTCCGGGGCCGAGCCTTTCAGCCTCGCCGGCGGGGGTGCGGCTGTTCAGCCCGTCCGGCGTCCGAGTCCCGGCGCTTTCAGCCTCGCCGGCGTTTGAGGCGCGGGGTCCGCACCCTCCAGCCTCGCCGGCGTTTGAGGCGCGGGGTCCGCACCCTCCAGCCTCGCCGGCGTTTGAGGCGCGGGGTCCGGGGCGGAGCCCCGGGGAACGGTGGAAGGGCGGGTAGGGGACCGCTCCGCGCAGCGGCACCCCCGGGGCGGCCCGCACGCGAGGGGCCGTCGGGGCCGGGCGCGCGCCGGGGCACCTCCTCGGGCGTCGAACGGTTCGAGCGGGTGCAAAGGGGAAGCGGGGTGCGTTCGACGCCCTGCGGGGGCGCCCCACCGCACACCCGACCCCGACAGCGCGGGAGTGCGGAGGCGAGCCCGGCACCGGCGGGTCGAGGGCCTTCCGGCCTCAGGTGGTGGACCTTTGGTGGTCCCGGCCGGCCGGGGAGTCCGATATGTTCGGGTTGTCCCCCAGTGAAGGTGTACCTCGTCATGCCCAGCTCCGCCCTGGCCCCTGCGGCCACCCCCGTCAGCACGCCGCAGGCGACCGCGCCGCAGGCGACCGCCGACCCCGCGCCGCTCGGGTTGGCCGCGTTCGCGCTGACCACCTTCGTGCTCAGCCTGTTCAACTCGGGCCTCGTCGCGAACGCGGCCCTCGGCGCCGTCGTGCTGCCGCTCGCGCTGTTCTACGGCGGGCTCGCGCAGTTCGTCGCCGGCCTGCTGGAGTTCCGCCGCGGCAACACCTTCGGGACCACGGCGTTCGTGTCGTACGGTGCCTTCTGGATGGCCTTCGCGGGTTACGTGAAGTTCGTCGTCCCGACGCTGCCGGCCGATCAGGCGCACGTCGCCACGGGGTGGTTCCTCGCGGCCTGGTTCGTCTTCACCGCCTACATGTCCGTCGCCGCCATGAAGCTGGACCTCGCGCACCGGCTGCTGTTCGCGGTGCTCGCCCTGACCTTCCTCTTCCTGGCGGCGGGCGACCTCTCCGAGGTCGCCGCCCTCGGCCGGACCGGCGGCTTCCTCGGCCTGCTGTGCGCCGGCATCGCCTGGTACATCTCCTTCGCCGCGGTGGCCAGGGAGACCTGGGGCCGCAAGGTCCTTCCGCTGGGCTGACTAGGCCGCGACCAGGGCGGCGCCGCCCGCCGCCACCGCGATGACCTCGTCCAGCACCTCGCGCGAGCGGACGAGATCGTCGATCATCCGGTCGATCCGCGCCCGCTCGGCGGTGAGTTCGGCCACCAGCCCCGGGGTGGCGCGCACCGACGGGCCTCCGTCCTCGTCCCGCATGCAGGGCAGGATCCGGCCTATTTTCGCGCTGTTCAGGCCTGCCGCGTAGAGCTCCTGGATCCGGATGACCCGGTCCACGGCCCGCTCCGAGAAGTCCCGGTGGCCGCCGGGCGTCCGGTCGGAGGCCAGCAATCCCTGGCTTTCGTAGTAACGGAGTGAACGCTCACTGACTCCGGTCCGCGCCGCGAGTTTCCCGATCCTCATGCCCACCCCTGGCCTTGAACCTGACACCAATGTCAGGTCCTACGGTAACCGCATGATGATCACGAAGCAGGATCCCACCGCGTCCCGACTCTTCGAACCCACCCGCCTCGGCGGCCTGGAGCTCCCCAGCCGCCTGGTGATGGCACCTCTGACCCGCAACCGTGCGGGGGCCGACGGCACCCCCGGTGAGCTCATGGCCACGTACTACGCGCAGCGCGCCACCGCCGGTCTGATCATCGCCGAGGCCACCACTCCGAGCGCCGTCGGCCGGACCTACCCGCACATCCCGGGCATCCACACCCCGGCGCAGGCCGCCGGCTGGCGGCGGGTCACCGACGCCGTGAGCGAAGCGGGCGGACGGATGTTCCTCCAGATCCAGCACGGCGGCCGCATCGGGCACCCGGACACCGGCGGGGACGTCCCGCTCGCCCCGTCCCCCGTACCGTTCCCCGAGCAGATGCAGACCCCCCTCGGGCTCCAGGATCCCGTCACGCCGCGCGAGATGACGGCCGAGGACATCAGGGCCACGATCGCCGACTTCGTGAGTGCCGCCCGGGCCGCCGTCGAGGCGGGCTTCTCCGGGGTGGAGGTGCACTCCGCCAACGGGTACCTGCTGCACCAGTTCCTCGCGCGGAACACGAACCTGCGCACCGACGAGTGGGGCGGCTCCGTGGAGGGGCGCATCCGCTTCACCGTCGAGGTGGTCCGGGCCGTCGTCGAGGCCGTCGGGGCCGAGCGGGTCGGCGTACGGATCTCGCCCGGGGTGAACGTCAACGGCGTCGAGGAGGGCGACACCGAGGAGATCTACCCGGCGCTGGTCAAGGCCCTCGCGGACATCGGGCCGGCCTACCTGCACCAGGTCCACGCGGACCCGGACGCGCCCCACTTCCAGCAGATCCGCAAGGCCTGGGGCGGCACCCTGATCGCCAACCCCGTGCTCTCCCGCGAGGAGGTCGCGGGCGACGGCGGCAAGCTGCGGGGCGAACGCCTGCTGGCCGCCGGCGCCGACCTGATCGCGCTGGGCCGGGGCTTCCTCGCCAACCCCGATTTCGTGGAACGGCTGCGCACCGGCGCGCCGCTCAACGAGATCCGCCCCGAGTTCCTGATGCACGTGCACGGCGCGGAGGGCTACACCGACTACCCCGCGCTCGACGGGACGCCCGCTACGGACGCAGAGCGCGAAGCAGCAGGTCGGCGAGGTGGTCTGCTACCTGCTGCGGGGTGAGCGGGCCGTCCGCGCGGTACCAGGTGGAGAGGTGGTGGACGGAGCCGAAGTGGTAGTCCACCACCAGGTCCGCGGGCGTGGCGGTGGAGAACACCCCGGCCTGCTGACCCTCCTCGATCAGGGCCCGGAAGCGTTCGTGGTAGCGACGGCGCTCGGCCCGGACCTGCTTGTACTTCTCCGGGCTGAGCTGGTGCATCGACCGGAAGAAGATCGACGCGTCGTCGAGGTTCTCGATGGTGGTGACCACCACGTCGGCCGCTGCGGCGCGCAGCCGCTCCTCGACGGGTGCGTCGGATCCGGCCACCGCGTCGAGCCGCTGCTGCTGGAGGCGCAGCATGCGCGCGTACACCTCGTGCAGGAGATCGTCCTTGGAGCCGAAGTAGTGGTACAGGGCGCCCTTGGTGACCCCGGCGGCCTCGACGATCTCCTGGACCGAGGTGCGGTCGTAGCCGCGCTCGGCGAACAGGCGCGTGGCGACGGCCAGCAGCCGCTGCGGTACCGGCGCTTCGTGCGTGCCCTCGGGCTCCGTCGTCTTGGCAGCCGCCATGGCGCTGACCTTCCCTTCACAGTCCTTCGTACGACCGTCCGACTCTTTTCAGCCGCGGTCGCGCAGTTCTCGTCGCAGGATCTTGCCACTGGTCGTCTTCGGAAGGACAGGCAGGATCTCAACCCGGCGCGGATACTTGTACGCGGCCAGGCGCGCGGCGCAGTGGGCGGAGAGTTCCTCGGGGTCGGCCGAGGCCCCCGGGCGCAGGCTGACGTACGCCTTGACGTTCTCCCCGCGGTACGGGTCGGGGACGCCGACCACGGCCGCCTCGCGGACCGCGGGGTGCGCGTAGAGCACGTCCTCGACCTCGCGCGGCCAGACCTTGAAGCCGGAGGCGTTGATCATGTCCTTCTTGCGGTCGACGACGTAGAGCCAGCCGTCCTCGTCCATGAACCCGACGTCCCCGGTGCGCAGTTCGCCGCCGGGGAAGGCCTCCGCGGTCTCGGCGGGCAGGCCCCAGTAGCCCGGGACGACCTGGGGGCCGCGGACCGCGATCTCCCCGGTCTCGCCGAAGGGGACCTCGGCGCCCTGCTCGTCCAGGACGCGGACGACGGTGTCGGCTCCGGGCAGGCCCACGGAGAGGGTGCCGGAGGCCGGGTCGACGGGGGCTTCGAGGTGCACGGGAACGGAGGCGGAGGCGGCGGTGGTCTCGGTGAGGCCGTAGCCGTTGCGGAGGTAGAACCCGAAGGCGGTGCGCAGGCGGTCGACGAGCGCGGGCGGGAGGGGGGCTCCGCCGGAGGAGATCACCTGGAAGGAGGCGAAGTGGTCCCGGGTGACGGCGGGGTGGGCGGCGAGGGCCATGAAGGCGGTCGCGGGGCCGACGGTGTAGGCGGGACGGTGTTCGAGGAAGGCGTCGAGGACGGCTCCGGCCTCGAAACGGTGGGCGAGGACGAGGGTGCCGGCGTTGGCGAAGCAGGCGGCGAGCTCGCAGACCATGCCGGTGATGTGGAAGAGCGGGGCGAGGGCGAAGTAGGTGGCGCCCTCGGGGAGGGGATGGCCGGTGACCTGGCGGGTGGCGTTGTGCATGAGCGCGCCGTGCGGGTTCATCGCGCCCTTGGGGGTGCCGCTGGTGCCGGAGGTGTAGCCGATGAGGGCGATGTCGGCGGCGGTCGGCCCCGGGTTGGCCGGCGCGGGGTGGCCCTGGCGGGCCACGGTGAACAGGCCCCGCACCACGGGCACCTGCGCCGCCGCCTCGCCTGCCGGCGCGTACCCGCCCTCCGGCCCGGCCGGCGCCCGAGCATCCCCCGGCCCCGCCAGGGCACTGCCCGGCCCCGCCAGGATCCGGGCCCGGTCCCGCCCGGCCTCTGGAGACTCCGCCTCCGGCCCGGCCGACACCTGGGCATGCCTCAGCCCTGCCTGGTCCTGGAGCTCCTCCCGCCCGGCCTCCGGGGACTCCGCGCCCGGACCCGCCGGCGCCCGGGCATCCCCCGGCCCCGCCAGGGCACTGCCCGGCCCCGTCAGGGTCTGGGCCCGGTCCCGCCCGGCCTCCGGGGGCGCCGCCTGCGGACCCGTCGGCGTTTGAGCACCCTCCGGCACCGCCGGCGTTCGAGGCGCGGGGGTCCGGGGGTGGAGCCCCGGGTCGGCTGGAGCCGCGCCGGCGTCTGAGGCGGGAACGGTGGAAGGGCGGGTGGGGGACGGCTCCGCGCAGCGGGATCCCGGGGCGGCCGCCGGGGCCGGGGAACCCGTGGCGAGGGCCCGGCCCGGGGACGCCTGGGCGGCGGGGCCGGGGAAGACCCGGGGGTCGTCGCGGGTCTGGAAGTCCGTGTCCCGCGCGGTCAGGACGAACCGCACGGCGCTCCCCCGCACCGCCCCCCGCAGGTACGCCTCCCACGCACCCCCCTCGCACACCAGCACACCCGCCCCCGAGTCCCGCAGGACGTGCCCGACCTCGGCGGACTTGTACATCGGGTTGAGCGGGACGACCACCGCCCCCGCCTTCCAGGCGGCGAGCACGGCGAGCACGAAGTGCGGGGTGTTCTGGAGCATGACCGCGACCCGGTCCCCCGGCCGGACGCCCTCCGCCGCGAGGCGGCCGGCGATCGAGTCGGAGAGCGCGTCGGCCTGCGCGTAGTCGATCCGGCCGTCGAAGTAGGCCAGCGCGGTCCGCTCGGGGGCCCGGGCGACGGCTTCCCGGAAGGCGTGCAGCACGCTGGGCGGCGGCGCGAGGGGCGCCCGCTGCGCCGGGCTGAGCAGGCCGAGCCAGGGCTTGGCCGCGTAGTGGGAGCCGGCGGAGCCGGAGTCGGAGCTCACCGGGTTTCCCATTTCCGCTGGAGGTGGTTCATACCGCTCAGCCAGCGGTCCGGGTCGGTGGCCCGCGCGGCGTGGAAGTCCGCCACCTCGGGGTGCGGGAGGATCAAGAACCGGCCCTTCTCCATGCCGTCGAACAGTGCGTCCGCGACCGCGTCCGGCTCGATCGCGGTCGGCGCGAGGACGAGTTCGCCCGCCGAGCCCGCGGCGGTCAGCATGTCGGTGCGCACTCCCTGCGGGCAGATGGCGTGGACCTGGACACCGCGGTGGCGGTAGGTCAGCGAGAGCCATTCGGCGAAGGCGAGCGCACCGTGCTTGGTGACACTGTACGGGGCCGCTCCGATCATGGTCAGCAGCCCTGCGGCCGAGACGGTGGAGACGAAGCGGCCACTGCCCCGCTCCAGCCAGTGCGGCAGCAGCAGCCGGGCCGCGCGGACGTGCGCCATGACGTTGACGTCCCAGGCCGCCTCCCAGACGGCCTCGTCGGCGAACGCGTCGCCGCCGGAGGCGAGTCCGGCGTTGGCGCAGTAGACGTCGACCGTCCCGCCCAGCGCCTCCCGGGCCTCGGCCACGATCGCCGAGGCGTCACCGGGCACCGCGATGGCCCGGGCGCCGAGCCTTCCGATCCCGTCGGCCACCGCGGCGGCCTTGGCGGGGTCGAGGTCGTTGACCACCACCGTGGCCCCCTCGGCCGCGAAGCGGTGGGCGAGGGCGGCACCGATGCCGCCGCCCGCGCCGGTGACGACGACTCGCTGGTCCTGGTACGCGCTCACGGGATCACCCTTCGGGGACGGACGCCGACTGCCGATGCCGGGCAGACTAACCAGTCGGTATGTCGCGGTGGAAGGGGGCCTACGCCCGGGCCGTCTCTTCCCGATCCTGCCGGTCGAGACCTCGTCGTCCGGTGCCGTGGTGGATCGGCGCGTCGCCGCGGCGCCCTCGTACCGGACGCACTCGGCCGCTCCGCCAATACGGCGAGCTTCGGTGCCGGGCGGCGCGGGTCGGGCGACATCCGGAAGCGACGGCCTAGCGTGACGGGATGAGTCTGTCGCGACGGGGGCTGCTGGGACTGGCGGGGGCGGCCGGGGCCGCGGGAGCGATCGGAGCGGCCGCGCCCCGGGCGGAGCGGGTGCGCACCGGCTTCGAACGGCTCGCCGCGGACGGGTACGGGCTGCTGGCCGGGCAGAAGGTGGGGGTGGTCACCAACCCCACCGGGATCACCGCGGACGCCCGCCACCTGGTCGACGTACTGCACGCCGAGGAACGGGTGGACCTGGTTGCGGTGTTCGGGCCCGAGCACGGCTTCCGGGGCACGGCCCAGGCGGGCGGTTCGGAGGGCGCCGGGCGCGATCCGGCGACCGGGCTGCCCGTGTACGACACGTACGACAAGAGCGGGGAGCGGCTGGCGGAGGTGTTCAGGACGGCCGGGGTGGACACCGTCGTGTTCGACATCCAGGACGTCGGGGCACGCTTCTACACCTACATCTGGACCCTGTACGACTGCATGCGCGCGGCCGCCCTCGCGGGCAAGGCGATGGTGGTGCTGGACCGGCCCAATCCGGTGGGCGGCCGGCGGGCGGCGGGGCCCGTGCTGGAGCGCGCGCACGCGAGTTTCGTGGGCCGGGAGCCGATCGCGCTCGCGCACGGGATGACGGTGGCCGAGCTGGCGCTGCTCTTCAACGGCGAGTTCCTGAGCGGCGATCCGGTCAGGCTGCGGACGGTGGCGATGTCCGGCTGGCGCCGGGGGTCCTTCTTCGGCGAGACGGGGCTGCCCTGGGTTCCGCCGAGCCCGAACGTGCCGACCCCGGACACGGCACTCGCGTACACCGGCACCTGCCTGTTCGAGGGGACGAACCTCTCCGAGGGGCGCGGGACGACGACGCCGTTCGAGGTGGTGGGCGCGGAGGGGATCGACCGGCGGTGGGCGGAGTCGGCGAACGCGCTGGGGCTGCCGGGCGTGTGGTTCCGGGAGGCGTACTTCACCCCGACCTTCTCCAAGCACGTGGGCAAGCTGTGCGGCGGGGTCCGGCTGATCGTGCACGACCGCGAGGCCTTCGACCCGGTCCGGGCAGGGATCGGACTGCTGGTGACCGCGCGCCGCGTGTGGAGCGGCTTCGGCTGGCGCGCGGACCACTGGATCGACAAGCTCACCGGCTCGGACCGGGTGCGGACGATGGTGGACGCGGGGGCCGGGGTGGAGGAGATCGCGGGCGACTGGGCGGCGGGGCTGGCCCGGTTCGAGGCGGTGCGCGGGAAGTACCTGCTCTACGGCTGAGACGGTGGCGTCACGGGTCTGGCCGGGCGGGGACGGCCGCAGGATGCTGGAGCCGGCGGGATCCAACGGCGTTCGCGGTCGAGCGGATGAGCGGATGCGCGGATACACGGATGCACGGCATGGAGGGGGACCTCATGGCGGAGAGCGCGGCCGGTATCGGGGCGGAGTTCGGGGCAGGCATCGGGGCAGGGTTCGGGGCAGGCATCGGTGTCGGGCCGTACGCGGAGTTGATCTTCGACTCCGACGGGGACGTGGACCGCGCCACGTACGGCCCGGTGGAGCGGATGGAGGCCACGGACCTGCTGGTCTTCGCGCACGGCTGGAACAGTGACCGGTCCACGGCGACCCGGCTCTACGACCGCTTCTTCGCCCCCTTCCCGGGGTTGGTGGGGCCGGGGGTGCGGCTGGGGTACGTGGGCGTCGTATGGCCTTCGATCCGGTTCTCCGACGAGCCGATACCGGACTTCGACCCGCCCGGCGCGCTCGCGGAGCCCGGATTCGGTACGGCGCTGGACCCCGCCACCCGTGAGGCGCTCGGGCGGTTCTGGCCGGGGCGCGGCGCGGAGTTGGACCGGGTGGCGGAGTTGCTGGAGGAGCGGCCGGAGTCGGAGGCGGCGTTCGGGGAGTTCGGGGCGCTCGTACGGCGGCTCTCCGGGGTGGACGGGGGGCCCGCGACCGCACCCGGGGAGGTCCCGGCCCTCCTCACGGGCGATGTCGTGGAGGTGTGCCGGGCGCTCGCGCTCGCGCTGGCCGAGGCGGGTGGCCCGCCCCCGGGCTCCGGGGACGGGCCCGACTTCGCCCTTGGCGGCGGGCTGCGCGGATTGTGGGGCGGTGCGAAGGAGCTGCTGCGGCAGGCCTCGTACTACCAGATGAAGAAGCGGGCCGGGGTGGTCGGCGAGCGGGGCCTGGGCCCGGTACTGGCGGAGCTCGCGGCGGCCCGCCCGGCCCTGCGGATCCATCTGATCGGCCACAGTTTCGGGGCCCGTCTGGTCTCGTTCTCGTTGCGCGCGGTGCCGGACGGGGCCCGGTACGTGGCGTCGTTGACCCTGCTCCAGGGGGCCTTCTCCCACTACGCGTTCTGCGACCGGCTGCCGCACGACAGGGGGCACGGGGGTGCCCTGCGCGGGCTCCAGGGCCGGGTGGACGGACCGGTGGTCGCCTGCCATTCCCCGTACGACTCGGCCCTGAAGGTGTTCTATCCGTTGGCCTCCCGGATGGCCGGGGATTCGGCCGGTCTGCTCGGTTTCGACGAACGGTGGGGCGCGATCGGGCACGACGGGGTGCAGGCGGTGCCGGGCGCGCCGCGACTCTCCCTGGAGGCGGCGCTGCGCGAGGGGATGCCGGCGACGGGGTGCGTCAGCGTGGACGCCGGTTCCGTGGTGCGGCGCGGCGGGGCCCCTTCGGGGGCGCACAGCGACATCTGCCACGCCGAGCTGGCCGAACTCGTGGTCAACGCGGGGCGCATGGGGCGCTGAGTTCCGGCCATGTGCCACCCGCACGCCTCGTCCGCCCTGCATGCGCCCGCTGCCCGCCGGGCATGTTGGGCACATCGGTACAGGTGGAGGTGAAAGTGTGATGGCGGGTTTCCGGAGTCTGGCCTACCAGGTGCGCGACGCGCGCAACGACCGGGCCCTGCGGCGCCATTCGCTGCGCCGCTGCCTGGAGCGGTTCGCGCCGTACGGGCACCGGGCCACGTGGTGGCACCTGTGCGACCGGCACGGGATCGCCCCCGAGGACCGGGGGGCCGATCCGCTGCGGCTGGTGGCGGCGCTGGAGGAGCTGGAAGACGCGCGGGCGGTGTGGCTGGAGTACGAGCGGCAGTTCGCGGAGCGGCGCCGCCGGGAGAAGCACGACGGGCTGCGCCGGCCGGAGTGGGCGTGGGGCGGCAGCGGGGACGCCGTGGTGCGGTGCGCGGATCCGGGGGTGCGGCCGGAGGGGACACTGGGTGAGGTGCTGCGGCGGCTCGTGAGGGTGTTGGAGTCGGAACCGGGTACGGGGTGTCCGGTCTGCGGGGAGAGCGAACTGCGCTGGCCGGTGGCGGTCCGGGTCGGCTCCTGGGAAGGGGCCTGGGCGTGGGACGGGCCGGTGTGCGCGGGCTGCGGGATCGTGGTGCCGAGACCGGCGCTGGCGGAGGCCCCGTCGGCTTCGGTCCGGGCGGGGGCGGCGTGACACCGGTCCTGCCGGTGCTGGTGGCGGCGGTGAACGGTGCCCGGAGCGCCGCGGACGGCCCGGCCGTGCCGGTGTCCCCGGCGGATCTGGCGGAATCGGCGCTGGCGGCGGTCGCCGCGGGGGCCGGGGAGGTGCTGGTGCACCCGCGGACCCCGTGCGGGCGGGAGAGCCTCTCGCCCCGGGTGGTGGGGCCGCTGCTGGAGGTGCTGCGGGGCGCGGGGGTCGGCGTACCGCTCGTGGTGCCGGCGTGTGTGGGGGCCGAGCCGGGCGCTGCCGAGCGTTCGGAGCGGGTGCGTTCGTGGACGGTGCTGCCGGACCGTGCCGTGGTGGACTTCGCGGAGCCGGGGGCGCGGGAGCTGGCGGAGGCCCTGCTGGGGCGGGGGGTGGCGGTGGACGCGATGGTGCCGCTGGGCGGGCCGACCGGGACGGCCGGGACGGATCCGATGGCACGGTTCCTGGCCTGGCCGGTGCGCGAACCGGGCCGGGTGCGGCTGGTGGCGGAGCTCGCGTCGGCCGATCCGTCGCTGGTGGCCGGGTTGCGCGGGCTGCCCCCGGTGGAGGTGGTGCTGTTCGGGCGGGAGGCCGCGGCGTGGCCCGTGCTGCGACTGGCGGGGCGCTGCGGTACGGGCGCGCGGACGGGCGTGGGCGACGTACTGCACCTGCCGGACGGGCGGCCGGCCCGGTCGACCGCGGAACTGGTGGCGGCGGCCCGCGTGGCGCTGCGGGAGGCGGCGCACCCGAGACCGGTCGGGGCGGTCCGGAGCGGTCCGGCGGATCAGGCGCGGCCCCGACCCTGATCCGCCCGACAACGCGCCTAGAGCCGGGATCCGGTGACCCGGTCGCCTATGACGTCGTCCGGGTTGGACAGCGCACAGGTCTTCATCGAGAGGCAGCCGCAGCCGATGCAGTCCGTCAGGTGGTCGCGCAGGCGGGCGAGCCGGCTGATGCGCTCGTCGAGTTCCTCGCGCCAGGCCTCCGAGAGCCGGGCCCAGTCCTCGCGGTTGGGGGTGCGCTCCTCGGGGAGTTGGGCGAGTGCCTCGCGGATGTCGGCGAGGGGGATGCCCACGCGTTGGGCGGCGCGTACGAAGGCGACCCGGCGCAGGGCGTCGCGGGTGTAGCGGCGCTGGTTTCCGGAGGTGCGGCGGCTGCTGATCAGGCCCTTGGTCTCGTAGAAGTGGAGTGCGGAGACGGCGGCGCCGCTGCGGGCGGACAGCTGGCCGACGGTGAGTTCGTGGACTTTCTCGGGAATCTGCGGCACCCGGTCGAGCGTAGTCGGAGGTCCGTTGACATACACATACGGTCCCAGCATGCTGAGCAAACGCTTATTCGTCTGTTCATGTGCACCGACAGGTAGGAGCAGGGCATGGCCGAGCCGAGGGTCTTCACGTCCGCCGAGGAGCTGCGCGCCGGGATCGGCGAGCCGCTCGGCCCGAGCGGCTGGCTGGAGGTGGACCAGAAGCGGATCGACCTCTTCGCCGACGCCACGGGCGATCACCAGTGGATCCACGTGGACCCGGAGCGGGCGGCGGACGGACCCTTCGGTTCCACCATCGCGCACGGCTATCTGACCCTGTCGCTGCTGCCGAGCCTGGTGCCGCAGATCATGCGCGTCGAGGGCATGCGGATGGGCATCAACTACGGCACGAACAAGGTGCGCTTCCCCGCGCCGGTGCCCGTCGGCTCGCGGCTGCGCTCCACCGCCGTGATCACGGAGGTCACGGAGGCGGGTGGCGGCGTGCAGGTCACGGCGACGGTCACGGTCGAACGGGAGGGCGGCGACAAGCCGGTGTGCGTGGCGGAGTCGGTGTCCCGCTACTACTTCTGAGCGACGGCTCCGGGGCGCGCGCCCACCATACGGAGCACGAGGTCGGCGTAGAGGGCGCCGACCTCGTCGGGCGTGCGCTGCCCGGCCGTGCTGAACCAGCGGGCCACGTCGATGCACAGCGAGAGCACGGCCAGGGTGGTGCCCGGCACGTCGGGGACGTCGAACTCCCCCGTCGTGACCCCGTCGGCCAGGATCCCGCGCACGGCGGCGTCGCTCTCCCGGCGCAGTGTCACGATTTCGGAGCGGTGCTCCGGAGCGAGGGCGTCGAGCTCGTACTGGACCACGCGCGCGGTGGTGTGGTGTGCCGCGTGCCATCCCACGAAGGACCGCACGGCGGCGTCGAGCCGCTCCGCCGCGGAGCCGGGGCCCTCCGCGGCCGAGGTCAGGATCTCGAGGGCCTTGTCGTGGCCGATCCGACTGATCCGGTGGAGCAGCTCTTCCTTGGTCTTGTAGTGGATGTAGAGCGCGGCCGGACTCATCCCGGCGCGGCCCGCGATGTCACGTGTGGTGGTCGCGTGGTAGCCGCGCTCGGCGAAGGCGTCGACGGCGGCCACGAGCAGCCGCCTCGCCGCGTCGGGGGTGACCTCCGACCACGGCCGGTAGCCGCCGGTTTCCGCGCTGTCCATCGCTCGCTCACCCTCTTCGCCTTGTAGGAATGAACACCTTACCGGAGGGTGAGCAAGCGCTTAGCGATCCTGGGCGGTGGGCTGCGTCGGAGGCTTCGGAGCGAAGGGGTCGTAGTTCGTCATGAGCTTCTCCATCCGGGCCTGGTCGACCCGGCTGACGATCTGACCGACCTCCTGGCGGTCACGGATCACCTTGGCGAGGGTGAAGGCCGAGGTCGTCAGGTAGAGCACCGCGATGCCGAGGAAGGACCGGACCCAGGCGTTGGTGTCCAGGTTGTAGATCCCCAGCGCCACGGCGGCGGTGGCGACGCCGAAGGAGGCGACGGCCTGGGCGTAGAAGGCCCCCGTGTTCTGCTGCTTGACCGGTGTCTCGTTCATGGGTCCAGCTTCGGGCGGGGGCGCCGCGGGCGCATGGGCGCGCGTACTCACGTACGTACTCAGAAGCGGCCGGAAGGGCCTCAGAAGGCGGAAACCCCCGTACGGGCGCGGCCGATGAGGAGCTTCTGGATCTGGCTCGTGCCCTCGTACAGGGTCATCACGCGGGCGTCGCGCAGCAGTTTGCCGGCCGGGTACTCGTCCACGTAGCCGTAACCGCCGTGGACCTGGAGGGCGTTGCTCGCGGCGCGCACGGCGGCCTCGGAGGCGAAGAGCTTGGCGGTGGAGGACTCGGTGGCGAAGGGCCGCCCCCGGTCGATGAGGTCGGCGACCCGCCAGGTCAGCAGCCTGGCCGCGTCCACGTCGACCGAGATGTCGGCGATCAGCTCCTGGACCAGCTGGTGGTGGGCGATCGGCTTGCCGAACTGCTCGCGCCGGCCGGCGTAGGAGACGGCGGCGTCGAGGGCGGCCTGCGCGATGCCGACGCAGCCGGCGGCGACCGACATCCGCCCCTTGGCCAGCGCGGACATGGCGACCGAGAAGCCCTTGCCCTCGGGGCCGAGCATCGCGGAGGCGGGCACGCGGACGCCGTCGAGGGCGAGTTCGGCGGTGGCCTGTCCGCGCAGCCCGAGTTTGCCGTGGATCTCGCGGCGGGTGAGGCCGGGGGTGTCGGTGGGCACGAGGAAGGCGGAGATCCCGCGGTGGCCGGGCTCGTCGTTGGTACGGGCGAAGAGCAGCGCCACGTCGGCCCAGGTGCCGTTGGTGATGAAGGTCTTGCCGCCGCTGATCAGGTACGAGTCCCCCTCGCGCACGGCGCGCGTGGTGAGGTTGCCCGCGTCGGAGCCGGTGCCGGGCTCGGTCAGGCCGAAGCAGCCGAGGGCGTCGCCGGAGCAGAGCCGGGGCAGCCAGTCCCTCTTCTGCCCCTCGGTCCCCCAGGCGGCGATGGTCTTGGCGACGAGGCCGAGCGAGACGGAGACGATGCCGCGCACCGAGGAGTCCCCGCGGCCGAGTTCCTCGGTGACCAGGACGTAGGCGAGGTGGTCCCCGCCGGAACCGCCGTACTCCTCGGGGACGGTCAGGCCGAGGAAGCCGAGGGCTCCGAGCTTCTTCACGATTCCCCGGTCCACGCTCTCGGCGCGGTCCCATTGGGCGGCGTACGGGACCACCTCGCGCTCGGTGAACTCGCGGGCGAGCCTGCGTACGGCGGCTTGCTCCTCGCTCAGCTCCATGTCCACCGGGCACCTCCGGGAGTCTGGTCCGGGCTCGGTTAACTAGCACCGGTAGTTTATGGCTGGCAGGCCCTACTATGTGGCGCATGGCCAGACCGCGCAAGCCCCTCCTCAGCCGAGCCCTCATCGTCGAGGCGGCGGGCGCCCTGGTGGACGCGGAGGGGCTGGAGGCGGTGTCGACGCGGCGGCTGGCGGCCGCGCTGGGCGTCAGCGGGCCCTCGCTGTACAACCACTTCCGGACGAAGGACGAGATCCTGGAGGCGGTCGCGGACGCGGTGAGCGCTCGGGTCGACCTGTCGATGTTCGAGGGGGGCGGGCAGGACTGGCGGGGGGCGCTGCACGCGTGGGCCCACTCGTACCGGGACGCCCTGGCGGACCATCCGAACATCGTGCCGGTGCTGGCGCGGGGCCCGGGCCGCCGGCCGGCGGGCCTGCGGCTGGCGGACGCGGTGTTCGGGGCGATGACGGAAGCGGGCTGGCCCGCGGGGCAGGCGACCCGGATCGGCGCGCTGATGAGGTACTTCATCCTGGGCTCGGCGGTGGCCTCGTTCGCCGGTGGTTTCGTGGACGACGAGACGGCGTACGACCCCTCCGACTACCCCCATCTGGGCCAGGCGCACCTCCTGGCGGAACGCCGCCGCGAGGTGGACGAGGGCGCATTCGAAACGGGCCTGACGGCCCTCCTGGACGGACTGGCCCTGCAGTACGAGGCGTTGCGCGAAGCCGCCCGGTAGGCGGCCGACCCGCCCGGCGGGCCCCGGTGAGCGGATGGTGAGCGGGCGGTGAGCGGTGGCGGCCACTGTTCCCTCATCGCCGGATCCACCGCGGACCGGCCGCTGAACGAGGAGCAGGCCATGGGCATCGTGATGAGCGATCTGACGGGCAACCTGACGGGCGACCTGACGGACAAGACGGCGCTGGTGACGGGCGGGTCCCGCGGAATCGGCCGGGCGGTGGCGCTGCGTCTCGCCTCCGAGGGCGCGCTGGTCGCGGTCCACTACGGCGGCAACGACGAGGCGGCCAAGGAGACCGTGGCCGCGATCGAGGAGGCGGGCGGCCGTGCGTTCGCCGTCCGGGCCCGGTTCGGCGAGGACGGCGCCGTGGACCGGCTGTTCGAAGGTCTGGCCGAGGGGCTGGCGGGGCGCGGCCTGGACATCGTGGTCAACAACGCGGGCATCATCTCGGGCAACTCGATCGCGCAGGTCACTCAGGAGGAGCTCGACAGGCTGCTCGCGATCAACGTCAGCACCCCCTTCTTCGTGATCCAGCGCGCGCTGCCCCTCATGAACGACGGCGGCCGCATCGTCAACATGGGCTCGACGGCCAGCCGGTTCGCGGTCTCGACCCAGATCGGCTACACCATCAGCAAGGCGGCGCTGGAGTCGATGACCCCGTCGCTGGCCAATGAGCTCGGCGGCCGGGGCATCACCGTGAACACCGTCGCACCCGGTGCGATCAGGACCGACATGACCGCCGGCTACACCGCCATCCCCGAGGTGGTCGCCGGGCTCGAATCGATCACCGCCCTCGGCCGGCTCGGCGAACCCGAGGACGTCGCCGACGTCGTCGGATTCCTGGCGGGCCCGCAGGGCCGCTGGGTGACCGGCCAGACCATCGACGTCTCGGGCGGGACCTACCTGGGCCCGATCGCCCACATGTGATCAACTCGGCTGACCTCCGGATCAACTCCGTTGGATAATCGGCCACATGCTGTTCGGAATACTCGGCGAGACCCGGGCGTGGCACGACGACGGCACCGAGGTGCCGCTGGGCGGACCGGCCCGCCGCGCCCTGCTGGCCCTGCTCCTGCTGAACCCGGGAGAGGCCGTCTCGGCGGACCGGCTCACCGACGCCCTCGACCCGGACGGGGCACTGTCGGCGCACGCCCTGCAGTCCCAGGTGTCGAGGCTGCGCAAGGCCCTCGGTTCGGCGGCCGCCATCGAGCAGGCCGGGGCGGGCTACCGGATCGTGGTGGCGGCGGACGACGTGGACGCGTGCCGGTTCGAGCGGCTGGCCCGGGAGGGGCGGGCCGCACTGCGCTCCGGGGAGACCGGACGGGCGGTCACCCTGCTGCGCGAGGCCCTGGAGCTGTGGCGGGGTCCGGCGCTGGACGGCCTCGCCGAGTGCGAACCGGCCCAGCCGGCCGCCGTACGGCTGGAGGAGCGTCGGCTCGGGGCGATCGAGGACCGGATCGAGGCCGAGTGCCTGCTCGGCGGGCACCACACCGCCGTCCCGGAGCTGCGCGAGCTGGTCGGCCGCCATCCCCTGCGGGAGCGACTGGCGGGACTGCTGATGCGGGCACTGTTCGCCGAGGGCGGGCAGGCCGCAGCACTGGCGGTGTTCGAGGAGACCAGGCGACACCTGGCCGATGAACTGGGCGCCGACCCGTCGGCCGAACTGGTTTCTTTGCACCGGGAGTTGTTGAGTGCCGATCCCTCGCCCGCGCCCGCCGCACCGCCCGCCCAGCTGACGGCGTTCGTCGGCCGAGGCGAGGAGGTCTCCGAGGTCGCGGGGCTGCTGCGGGTGGCCCGGCTGGTCACGTTGACCGGCCCGGGCGGCGTCGGCAAGACCAGGCTGTCCGTCGAGGTGGCCGGTGTCACCGGCGACGAGGTGTGCTTCGTCGAGCTGGCCCCGCTGCGCGACGGCACGGGAGTGGCGCAGGCGCTGCTGAGCGCGCTCGGCCTGCGGGAGAACGGGCTCGGCCTGGGCGACGGCGGGCAGTCGCCGGTCGACCGTCTGGTGGCGGCGCTGTCCGACCGGATGCTGCTGCTCGTCCTGGACAACTGCGAGCACGTCGTCGACGAGGCCGCCGCGCTGGCCGCACGGCTGTTGGCGGCCTGCCCGCGGCTGCGCGTCCTGGCGACGAGCCGGGAGCCGCTCGGCATCATCGGCGAGAGCATCCGGCAGGTGCGGCCGCTCGACGGCGACGCGGCCGTACGACTCTTCACCGACCGGGCACGCGCCGTGCGGCGCGGTTTCACCGCCGACCCCGGGGTCGTACGGCGGATCTGCGCGGCCCTCGACGATCTGCCGCTGGCCATCGAGCTCGCGGCGGCGCGCGTGAGGACCCTGGACGTCGAGGACCTCGCGGGACGGCTCGACGACCGGCTGGGGGTCACGGCCCGCGGCAGCCGTACGGCCGACGAACGGCACCGGACCCTGCGTTCGGTGGTCGCGTGGAGCTGGGAGCTGCTGTCCGAGGCCGAGCAGCGCGCCGCCCGGCGGTTCACGGTGTTCGCCGGCGGTGCGACGGCCGCGGCCGCGCTGCGGGTGTGCGGTGGCGACGAGGAACTGCTGGAGTCGCTGGTCGACAAATCGCTGCTGGAGGTGGCGGGCGGTCGCTACCGGATGCTGGAGACGATCGGCGCGTACGGCGGGGAACGGCTCGACGCGGCGGGCGAACGGGACGCCGTACGACTGGCCCACGCCCGGTGGCTGCTGGAGCTGGTACGGACCGCCGACCCGCATCTGCGGAGGGCGGAGCAGCTGGAATGGCTGCCCGTCCTCACGGCCGAGCACGGCAACTTCCTGGCGGCGCTGGGCCGGGCGGTTGAGGCGCGGGACCTGGAGGCGGGCCTCGAACTGCTCGCCGCGGCTTCGCACTACTTGTGGATCCGGGGCGTGGCCGCCTCGGTCGCGCCGCAGGCCATCGCGCTGCTGGAGGCGATGGTGGACGCGCCGGGCGGCGCGGTGGACAGCGCCGCGGGCAGCGCGGTGGGCAGCGCCGCGGGCAGCGCGGTGGACAGCGCCGCGGGCGATGCCTCGGGTGGCAGCCCGCCGGCCGGGCTCGGCGAGGGGTACGTCCTGTGCGTGCTGCTGGCGGCGTCCGGCGCCGGCGGGCGGCCGGTGTGGCAGCGTCACCGTGCGGCGGCCGGGTCGGCCCTGGCCGCGGCGTGGTCGGGTGACCGGCCGGGCCGTCATCCCGTCGCCCTGTTCCTGTGGATGATGCGGAACGCGGGCGAGGCCGACCCGGGCGGCGCGTTCGAGCTCGTCTCCTCCCAGCGTGACTGCTCCGAGCCGTGGGCGCGGGCCGCCGCCCGGTACGTGTCGGGGTTCGGGCCGCTCGGCGAGGGGGACACGGAGCGGGCCGGGCGGGACTTCGGCGCGGCGGTCGAGGAATTCCGCGCGCTCGGTGACCGGTGGGGCACCGCTCTGGCCCTGGACACGCTCGCCGGCCTGGCGGGCGGGCGCGGCGACCGCGCGCGGGCGATCGCGCTGACCGACGAGGCCCTCCTACTCACCGAACAGCTCGGCGCCCTGGAGGACAGCGCGGATCTGCTGGTCAACCGGGGCGACCACCTCGTCGGCGAGGATGCGGCGGCGGCCCGGGCCGACTACGGCAGGGCGGCCGCCCTCGCCCGCCGCGCCGGCAGCTCCACCGGACTGGCGGCGGCCCTGCGCGGCCTCGGTGACCTGGCCCTGCTCGACGCGGACCTTCCGGAGGCGCAGCGGCTGTACGAGGAGGCGCTGGAGCGGGTCGACCCGCACTGGGTCAAGAGCGTCGGCACCCGGGTCCGAACGCTCGCCGGACTCGGCCGCGTCGCCGAGGCGCGCGGCGAGCTCGAAGCGGCCCGCGAGCGCTACCGGCAAGCCGCGGAGGGTGCTGCCGTCATGGGGGCCGACACCCTGGAGGTGCTTCGGCTGCTGGGCGTCCCCGAGAGCATCGTGGGCAGCGTGGTCGAGCCGGCGGACGCGACGGCCCCGGCGAGCCGCCGGTGAACGGGCGGCGGGTCCGTCGGCGAGCGTCGGGTGCGGTGAGGGGACGGCGGGTGGGGTGCGGTGAAGGGCTGCGGGCGCGGTGAGCGGGTGGCGGGTCTGGGCGCGGTGAGCGGGTGGCGGGTCTGGGCGCGGTGAGCGGGTGGCGGGCGCGGTGAGCCGACGGTGAGCGGGCGGTGAGCGCCCCACCGGAAGCTCACCGCATGAAGAACCTCGACGTCCTCATCTCCGGCTCCTCCGTCGCGGGCCCCGCGCTCGCCTACTGGCTCCACCGCCACGGCTTCAACCCCACGATCGTGGAGCGCGCCCCCGCACTGCGCGACGGCGGCTACGCCGTCGACTTCCGGGGCGAGGCGCACCTGTCGGTCCTGCGCGCCATGGGCGTCCTGGACGCCGTCGAAGCCGCCCGGACCGGTACGGGCTCCATGTCGTACGTCAACAGCGCGGGCAAGGTGCAGGCGAAGATGCCGGCCGATCTGTTCGCCGGGGACGTCGAGATCCTCCGGGGCGATCTGGCACGGATCCTGTACGACGCGACCGAGCCGTACACGGAGTACCTCTTCGGGGACTCCGTCACCTCCCTCACCGAGGACGCGGACGGCGTCGCCGTCACCTTCGAACAGGGCGCGCCGCGCCGGTTCGACCTGGTGATAGGGGCCGACGGCCTGCACTCGAACACCCGCCGCCTGGCGTTCGGGCCGGAGGAACGGTTCGTGAAGCACCTCGGCGTGCACTGCGCGATCTTCACGACGGCCAACCACCTCGGGCTCGACCACACCGGACACGCCTACCGCACCGCGGGCAAGCTCGTCGCGATGTACAGCGCCCGTCACAACACCGAGGCCAAGGCGGTCTTCTACTTCGCCTCTCCGGCCCTGGACCTCGACCGGCGCGAGGTGACGCGGCAGCAGGCCGTCCTCGCCGAGCAGTTCGCGGGCACCGGGTGGGAGAGCGACCGGCTGCTGCGGGACATGCGGTACGCGCCCGACTTCTACTTCGATTCGGTCGCGCAGGTCCGGATGGACTCCTGGAGCCGGGGCCGGGTCGCCCTGGTCGGCGACGCCGCCTACTGCCCCTCGTCGCTCTCCGGCATGGGTTCGGGGCTCGCCCTGGTCGGCGCGTACGTCCTCGCGGGGGAGCTGGCGGCCGCCGGTGGCGACCACCGGGTCGCCTTCGGCCGCTACGAGGACGCGCTGCGGGAGTACGCGGAGGGGTGCCGGAAGATGGGCGACGGCGTGGCGTGGCTCATGGTCCCCGGCAGCCGTTTCATGGCGGGGCTGCTCAACCGCTACTACAAGGTCATGCCCTACCTGCCCGGGAAGAACATGGCCGCGAAGATCGCCCGCAAGACGGCCGAGAACATCGTGCTGCGGGACTACGGCGCGCGGGGCGCCCTCCCCACCGGACAGTCCCCGGACCGGCTCGGGCACTGAGGGCGGCCCCGCCGGGCCGGGTCGGTCTAGAAGACGACCAGTGAGCGGCCGCCCTTGCCCGCCAGCATCGCGTCGAAGGCCGCCGGGATGCCGTCGAGGGTGATGCGGTCGGTGACGAGGGCGCCGAGGTCCAGGCGGCCCGCGCGGACGTGTTCGGCGATCACCGGGAGGTCGCGGGCGGGGTCGCTGTTGCCGTAGACGCAGCCGGTGAGGGTGCGGGCGAAGTGGAAGATCTCCAGGGCGTGGAAGGTGACCTGCTGCTCCTTGCCGCCGATTCCGACGACCGTGGTGCGGCCCCCGCGCCGGGTGGACTCCCAGGCTCCGCGGATGGTCTCGGCCCGGCCGACGCACTCCACGGCCACGTCCGCGCCCCGGCCCCCGGTGAGGGCCCGGATCTCCTTGGCGGTGGTGTCGGAGGCGAGGACGAACTCGGTGGCCCCGGCCGCCCGCGCCAGCTCCTCCTTGGCCGGGGAGACGTCCACGGCCACGATCGGGCCCGCCCCCGCGACGCGTGCGGCTTGGAGCGCGGCCAGGCCGACCCCGCCGACGCCGAAGACGGCGACGGACTCACCGGGGCGGACCTGGGCACTGTGGTGGACGGCGCCGTAGCCGGTGAGCACGGCGCAGCCGAGCAGGGCGGCCTCGGCGAGCGGGATCCCGGCCGGCGCGGGCAGCACGCAGTTGGCCGCGACGACGGTCTCCTCGGCGAACGCGGCCACGTTCAGCCCGGGGTGGAGCGGTGTGCCCTGCGCGTCGTGAGCGTGGACGGCGCCGACCCCGGTGAGCGCGTTGACGCAGAGCCATACCTCGCCGATGGCGCAGTGGTGGCACTCCCCGCAGGACGGGGCCCAGTTGAGCACGACCCCGTCACCGGGGGCGACATGGGTGACGCCCTCGCCCACCGCGAGCACCGTGCCCGCGCCCTCGTGGCCGAGGACGGCGGGTACGGGGACCCGCATGGTGCCGTTGGTGAGGGAGAGGTCGGAGTGGCAGACCCCGGCTGCGGTGAGCCGTACGCGGACCTGCCCGGGTCCGGGATCGGGCAGCACGATCTCCCGTATCTCCAGCGGGGCTCCGACGGCGGGCAGGATGGCGGCGCGGACCATGTTCGTCGTCTCCGTGTTCAGAACTGCAGGGACTTGGTCTGGAGGTACTCCGTCAGGCCGTGCGGGCCCAGTTCGCGGCCGACGCCCGACTGCTTGTAGCCGCCGAAGGGCGCGAGCACGTTGAAGCGGCCGCCGTTGATGTCCACCTGCCCGGTGTCCATGCGGCGGGCGAACGCCACGGCCGTCTCCTCGTCCTCGGCCCAGACGGCGCCGCCCAGGCCGTAGACGGTGCCGTTGGCGATGCGCAGGGCCTCCTCCTCGTCGTTGTAGGACAGGATCGACAGCACGGGGCCGAAGATCTCCTCCTGGGCGATGGTCATGTCGGGCGTGACGTCGGCGAACACGGTCGGGGCGACGAAGTAGCCCTGTTCGTGCGGGGAGTCGGGGCCGCCGGCGACGAGACGGGCGCCTTCCTCCACGCCCTTGGCGATGTAGCCGCGGACGCGTTCGTGCTGCTTGGCGTTGACCACCGGGCCGAGGCGGGTCTCCGGCGTGCGGGGGTCTCCGGTGGGGTACTTGGCGACGGCGGCGGCCGCGAGCGAGACGGCCTCCTCGTAGTGGTCCCGGTGGACGAGCATGCGGGTGAGCGCGTTGCAGCTCTGGCCGGCGTTGTTCATGACGTGGCCGACACCTGCCGCGACGGCCTTGGCCAGATCGGCGCCGGGCAGGATGACGTTGGCCGATTTGCCGCCCAGTTCGAGGGCGACCCGCTTGACGGCGGCGCCGGCCGTGGCGCCGATCTTCTTGCCGACCGCGGTGGAGCCGGTGAAGGAGACCAGGTCGACTCCCTCGTGCGCGGCCAGGGCCTGCCCGGCGACCGGTCCGGTTCCGGTCACCAGGTTGAAGACTCCGGCCGGGATGCCCGCCTCGTGCACGGCTTCGGCGAAGAGCTGTGCGGTCAGCGGGGTGTCCTCGGCCGGCTTGAGTACGAGGGTGCAGCCGGCGGCGAGAGCGGGTGCCACCTTGGCAACGACCTGGTGCAGCGGATAGTTCCAGGGGGTGATGGCGCCGACCACCCCGACGGGCTCCAGCAGCACGGTGGAGTTCCCGATCCGCTGCTCGAAGGAGTACGAGGCCCCGAGTTCGGCGTACGAGGAGGCCACGGCGATCGGTGACCCGACGTGGACCATCTCCGCGAAACCGAGCGGGGAGCCCAGTTCGGCGGTGATGGTCTCGGCGATCTCGCTCTTGCGGGCGAGCAGTACGTCGCGCAGCGCGCCGATCAGCGCGGCCCGCTCGGCCGCGGGCGTCGCCGCCCAGCCGGGCAGGGCGGCGCGGGCCGCTCGTACGGCCGCGTCCACGTCCTCCTCGGTACCGGCCGGCACCGAGGCGATGACCTGCTCGTCGGCCGGGTTGACGACCTCTATGCGGTCGCTTCCGGCGGCGGGCCGCCATGCGCCGCCGATGTACATCCCGTCGTGGGCCTTCATGCCATTCCTCCCGAGCACGCACGAGTGCGTAGACCAGACCTCGCGGACACCCTACAAACTAGCGTCGGTAGTTTTCCGTGCGCCAGGGGAGGCGGGGATCAGATGATGCCGAAAAGCATCCCTGCCGCGAGGACGACGAGGGAGGTCAGTGCCGCCCATTTCACGGTGAACCGGGTGTGGTCGCCGAACTCGACCTTCGCCATGCCGACGAGGACGTAGACGGCCGGAACCAGCGGGCTGGACATGTGGAGGGCCTGGCCGACGAGGGAGGCGCGGGCGATTTCGAGCGGGGAGACCCCGTGGGCGGCGCCGGCCTCGGCGAGGACGGGGAGGACGCCGAAGTAGAAGCCGTCGTTGGACATGAAGTAGGTGAGCGGCAGGCTGAGCAGGCCGGTGACCAGCGCCATGTGCGGGCCCATGCCCTCGGGGATGGCGCCGACGAGCCAGTCGGCCATGTGCTTGACCATGCCGGTGCCGGTGAGGACACCGGTGAAGACGGCGGCGGCGAAGACCATGCCGGCGACGTTCAGGACGTTGTCCGCGTGGGCGGCGATCCGGGCCTTCTGGTCGGGCATGTGCGGGAAGTTCACGGTGAGCGCGAGGGCGGCGCCGAGCAGGAACAGCACCGGGATGGGCAGCAGCTCCATGATCATCGCGGTCAGGAGGGCCACCGTGAGGGCGGCGTTGAACCAGTACAGGCGCGGCCGCAGGGTCGGGCGGTGCGGGTCGAGACCCTGGAAGCCGTCCCCGGCCGCGCCATCGCCCGTGGCGGCCGACGCCCCGCCCGCGCCGGTGGAGCCGGTGGAGCCGGTGGAGCCGGTGGAGCCTGCGGCGGAGTCGGCGGCGGAGCGTGCGACGGAGCCCGTGGAACCGGCGACGGCCTCGCCCGAGCCCGTCCCGGAGGCGGCCATGACCAGTTCGTCCTCTTCCGCCGCCCCGTCTCCCGGCAGGGAGAGGAGGCCGACACGGCGGCGCTCCTTCAGCCCGAGGACGTACGCGAGGACGAAGACGAAGAGCAGTCCCACGGCGAGCGCCGGGATCATCGGGACGAAGATGTCCGCGGCGTCGAGCTTGAGCGCGGTCGCGGCGCGGGCCGTGGGGCCGCCCCAGGGCAGGGTGTTCATGACTCCGTTCGCCGTGGCGGCGACTCCCGTCATGACCACCAGGCTCAGACCGAGGCGCTTGTAGAGCGGATACATGGCCGAGACCGTGATCATGAAGGTGGTCGATCCGTCGCCGTCGAGCGAGACAATCGCCGCGAGGACGGCGGTGCCGACCACCACCCGGACGGGGTCGGCCTTGCAGAAGCGCAGGATGCCCCGCACGATCGGGTCGAACAGGCCGACGTCGATCATCACGCCGAAGTAGACGATGGCGAACATCAGCATGGCGGCGGTCGGGGCGAGTTTCCCGACGCCTTCGATGACGTAGTCGCCGAGGTGCGCGCCCTGTCCGGCGAAGACGCAGAACAGGGCGGGGATCAGGACGAGCGCCGCGATGGGCGACATTTTCTTCATCATGATCAGGACCAGGAAGATCGCGATCATGGCGAAGCCGAGGAAGGTCAGCATGGGGGGAAGGTAGGTGCCGCCTCCTGGGGCCAACAAGACGTCGAGCCGTGAGCAATACGAGCAAAACCCCAGCTCAGGGGAGGGGTGCGAGCTCGACGGGGAAGCCGTTGAGCACCGCCGTGCCGGACAGGGGGTCGAGCAGGGTGCCGTCGAGGAGCTGGTTGACGTTGGCTCCGGGCACGGTGGAGGCCACCGAGAGCCGGGTGCCGGCCCTGTCGTGGCCCCAGCCGTGCGGGAGGCTCACGACTCCGGTGCGGACGGCGTCGGAGATCTCGACGGGAACCTCCAGACTCCCGCCGGCGGAGGTGATCCGGGCCCGGCCGCCATCGGTGAGGCCCAGCCGCCCCGCGTCCTGCGGGTGCACTTGGAGGGTGCAGCGGTTGGAACCTCCTGTGAGGGCCGGGACGTTGTGCAACCAGCTGTTGTTGGACCGCAGGTGGCGGCGGCCCACGAGCACCAGGGCGGCGGGGCGGTCGGCGAGTGCCGTGCGCAGCCTGGGGAGCTCGGCCGCGATCGGGTCCGGGAGCAGCTCGATCCCGCCGCTGCGGGTCCTCAACACGCCCGGGAGCCGGGGGCGCATCGGCCCCAGGTCGATGCCGTGCGGGTGTGCGAGCAGCCGCTCCAGGCTGAGCCGGTGCCCCTCGCGGGCGGCGCCGAACAGGTCTCCGTACGGGCCGAGTCGGAGCATCAGGTCCAGGCGGCGTTCGGCTCCGCTGTCGCCCGTGAGCAGGTCGGCGAGGCGGTCCGGGTCCTCCCCGTGCAGCGGGGAGTGCGGGTCGGCGGTCTCCTTGCCGAGGGCGCTCCGGACGGCGAGTTCGTCGACGGCGTCCGGGCCGGCGGCGCCGTGCATGCCGGAGACGGCGAGGACGAGACGCGCGTGGATCTCGCACTCGTCGAGGCGCCCGACCTCGAGGGGGACGGCGGCGCGGGTGTAGCGCACCTGGTTGCGGATGGCGAAGCCGTTGAAGGCGAAGTCGTGGTGCGGGCTCTGCGAGGGCGGCGGCGGGGGCAGCACGACGTGCGCGTGGCGTGAGGTCTCGTTCAGGTACGGGTCGATCGAGACCATGAAGTCGAGGCCGGCCAGTGCCCGGTCGAGCCGGTCGCCGTCGGGTGCGGACAGGACCGGGTTCGCGGCGATGGAGATCAGGGCGCGGATCCTCCCCTCCCCCGGGGTCTCGATCTCCTCGGCCAGGGCGGTGATGGGCAGTTCGCTCTTGACCTCGGGGTGGCCGCTGACCCGGCTGTGCCAGCGGCCGAGCACGAAGCCCTTGCCGGGCCCGGCGGGGCGCGGCCGGGGTCCGGCGGCCGGGAGCGGGAAGAGGACTCCGCCGGGCCGGTCGAGGTTGCCGGTGAGGATGTTCAGTACGTCGACCAGCCAGCTGGCGAGGGTGCCGTGCTCGACGGTGCAGCTGCCAATCCGGCCGTAGACGGCGGCGGTGGGTGCGGCCGCGAGTTCACGGGCGAGGGTGCGGATCTCGTCGGCCGGGAGGTCGCAGGCGGGTGCTACGGCCTCAGGAGTGAAACTCTCCAGCGCGGCCGCGAGTTCCCCGAGCTCCTGGCTCCTTTCCTCCGGTTCGCCGGGGGACGTGGGTTTCTCCGCGATCAGGGTGTGCGCGAGGGCGGCGAGCAGCAGGGCGTCGCTGCCGGGGCGCGGCGCGAGGTGGCGGTCGGCGAGGGCGGCGGTGCGGGTGCGGCGCGGATCGACGACGACGAGGGTGCCGCCTCGGGCGCGCAGGGCTTTGAGGCGGCCGGGGAAGTCGGGGGCGGTGCACAGGGAGCCGTTGGATTCGACCGGGTTGGCGCCCAGGAGCAGCAGGAAGTCGGTCCTGTCGAGGTCGGGGACCGGAATGGCGAAGGGGTCGCCGTAGAGGAGGCCGCTGGAGACGTGCTTGGGCATCTGGTCGAGCGTGCTGGCGGTGAAGAGGTTGCGGGTGCCGAGAGCCTTGAGGAGCAGCGGCGGGTAGAGGGCGCCGGCCATGGTGTGCGCGTTCGGGTTGCCGAGGACCACGCCCACCGACTGAGCCCCGTGCTCCTGGACCAGGGCGGGGACGGCGGCGGCGATGACGTCGAACGCCTCCTCCCAGGTGGCCTCCTGGAGGTGGCCGTCGCGGCGGACGAGGGGGCGGCGCAGCCGGTCGGGGTCGGCGTCGAGCTGCCCGAAGGCGGCGCCCTTGGGGCAGATGAAGCCGTGGCTGAAGACGTCCTCGCGGTCGCCGCGGGCACCGGTGACGGTGGTGCCCTCGATGGTGAGGGTGAGGCCGCAGGTTGCTTCGCAGAGGGGGCAGATGCGCAGGGCGGTGCGGGGCATGGGCCCTCCAGGGGCGGCAGGCTGCGGCACGGGCACGCGGGGCGCACCGAGCATACCGACCGGTACGGACGGCGGGGAGGGTCTTGCCGCGTCGAACTCGCACCGGAGCGGGGCGGGGAGACGGGACTGGGCGCGGCGGTGCACAGCGGGGTGGGGCGCGCCGGTCGGAACGCGGCCTGGCAGAACACGGGCGGGCAGAACACGGGCGGGCGGGGCGCGGCCGAGCGGAACGCGGCCGAGCGGGGCGCGGCCGAGCGGGGCGCGGCCGGGCGGGGCGCGGCCGGGCGGAACGGGTCAGTCCAGTACGCGGGCCAGGTAGGCGTGCATCATCGTGCGGGTCTCGGCGACGATGGCCGGATCGCCCGCCGGGTCCGTGCGGAAGGCCAGTTGGATCAACGCGTCGGTGGCTTCGACGGCGACCAGGACCGCCCGCCCGAGGGTGGCGTCGGGGTTCAGTCCCAGGTGCGCGCAGAAGAGTTCGGTGAGGCGGGCGGCGACCAGGTTGTTGGGGTCGGAGGCCGGACCCTCGACCGGCGGGGCCGGCACGCCGAAGTCGACGAGCGCGAAACCGGGGACGGTGCGCTTCATGGCGAGGTACTCGTCCAGCACGGCGTCGACGACGGGCCGCCAGTCGGTGGCGGGGAGGTCGGCGAGGCGGTCCGCGATGCCGTCGGCGTAGGTGTCGAGGTTGCGGTGGGCGAGGGCCGTGGCCATGGCCCGCTTGTTGCCGAAGAAACGGTAGACCGAGCCGATCGGGACGCCGGCGCGCAGGGCGACGGCCCGGGTGCTGAGGTTTTCGTACCCGGTCTCGTCCAGGAGTTCGGCGCAGGCGTCGAGGATCCGGGCGAGCCGGTCGGCGCTGCGCTGCTGGATGGGCGTACGGCGCATGGGGTGGGCGGGAGGCACGGGGTCCATCATGCCGCTCCTCGCTTCCGGGTTCGGCGGGGGCCTGGACTCGCACGCCGTGGCCTAGTTCAGCAGGAGGCTCAGCCCTCCGATGGTGTACGTGATCATCAGCGCGAGCAGCGGGAGCTGCCCGGCCACCGCTTTCGAGGGCGGGAAGAGGCGTACGGAGCGGTCGTGGGCCGCTATGACACCGAGCACGTGGCCGGTGACGACGGCGACGACCTGGAGGGCGGCGAGACCGCCGGGACCCAGTGGCGGCAAGGGTTCGGCGGCGTTGTCAGTGCCCACTGCCATGATGACTGTGCGTGGTCCTTCGACTACCAGGAGGGAGGAGTAGTGGGCGACGAGATAGCCGAGTGCGATCGGCACCAGTGAGTGCGCGAAGGCGGTCAGCGGGCCGGGGTGCGGGCCGCTGACGAGTCGGGTGGCCGCCGCGCAGAGGCAGTAGAGGGTGGCGACGAGGGCGATGGAAGCGAGCAGTCCGAGGGTGGCCGTGGGGGTGCGGCCGAGGGGGGAGGTCTGAAGGGTGTCGATCCAGGAGGGGTTGTCGGAGAAGCCGTCGTAGGCGGTGGAGCCGAGGAGGACGCAGACGGTGGCGACGAGTCCGGGCCGCTCGGGCGTCGCGTCGAGTCCGTGGAACGGGTTGCGCAGGACGAGGCGGCCGTCGCCGCGGCGGCCGAGGGGGGAGAGACGGGCGAAGAGGGTGGAGTACGCCTCGAAGGCGTCTCCGTCGTCGAACCAGCGCTCGCCGAAGCGGGCGGCGAGCAGCAGCTGGACGGTGGTGTACAGGGCGAGGGCGATCAGGAGGGTGGTGGTGGATGCCGGATCGGGAGCGACGAGTTCGAGCCAGGTGAAGGCGAACAGCCCGGCGGCCGCGGGCCATTGGCCGAGCCGGGCGGGGAGGGGGCGGCCGGGGGTGCGGCGACGCAGGGCCCGGGAGAGCAGGAGGTGCAGGGTGCGGAGCGGGTTGAGCCGGCGCCAGACGGGGCCGAGGAGGAGGGAGGCGGGGACGAGTCCGACCCAGAGGAGTACGTA
Source organism: Streptomyces sp. NPDC096339 (assembly GCF_044762985.1). NCBI lineage: Bacteria > Bacillati > Actinomycetota > Actinomycetes > Kitasatosporales > Streptomycetaceae > Streptomyces > Streptomyces sp. NPDC096339. Next base: position 40,717 of record NZ_JBIWFI010000018.1, read on the forward strand.
GACGGCACCGGGAGCGGGGTTGCGGGTGGGGTCGTCGGGACCGAGAAGGAGGTGGAGGAGGAGGGTCAGTGCGGCGGCGAGGCCGATGGCGCGCAGGGCGGTGCGGGTGGCCGGCGCGTCGACGGCCCTCTGGATGGCGGCCGGGAGGGCGATCCCTGAGCGGTCTCCGCGGAAGCGGGAGGTCGACCAGAGCAGGCCCAGAGCGAGGAAGGAGACGAACAGCGCGGCGAAGGCGCCGGCGAACGCGTAGAAGGGAGAGATCGGCAGGTCGTGCTGGGATCCGATCCCGTGCGCGAGTGTGGTGAGCGGATCGGCCGGGTGTTGGACCACGCCCTGGTCGGCGCCGCCACCGCCCGCGCCCGGGACGGGCCCCGGCCTGAAACCGGGCCCGACGGGGCTCACCACCGGCCGGCCGGGGTCGGTGGTGAGCCGGCGGTGCGGCCGGGCGTCCCGGACTCGGGCCCGAGCCCGGGGAGCCACGGCTGCGAATGCGGGCGCAGGCGCGCGTCCGTGTGCCGGTGCGGGTGCGGGCGCAGGTCCGGGCACGGGCACGGGTGCGGGCGCAGGTGCGCGTGCGGGCACGGGCGCAGGTGCGCGTGCGGGCACGGGCGCAGGTCCGGGCACGGGCACGGGCGCAGGCGCAGGTGCGGGTGCGGGCACGGGCGCAGGTGCGGGTGTGCGTGCGGGTGCGGGTGTACGTGCCGGGTCATCGGACGAGGAGTTGGGTCAGGACGAGGCCGGACTCGTGGGTCTCGACCTCGAAGAGGCCCGTACGGTCCACCGTCAGGATCAGGGTGGCCTCCTGGCCTGCGGGCAGGGCGAGTTCCTTGTCGTAGCCGTGGACGTGCAGGGTGTCCGCGCGGTCGCTGGTGACGCGCAGGGCGACGCGCTCGCCGCGCCGCAGCTCGGTGCGGGCCGGGGCGGGGCTGACCTTGCCGTCCCGGACTGTGACGGTGACCGTGCGGTCCGCCTCCGGCGCCGCCTGGGATGGCGTCGGGGTGTGGCCGTGGCCGCCGGGCAGGCCCGGGGCGGCGGCGGTGAGCTGCACCGAGCCCTCGATCGGCTTGCCGGCCACCGCCCAGGCGGTGTGGTCGTCGGCGTAGAGGCGGACGGTCAGGGTGTGCGTGCCCTCGGGGACCTGCGCGGCGGGCAGGTGGAACCAGGGGCCGTACAGCCGGGCGAGCTTGTGCCCGTCGAGCTCCAGGTGTGCGTGGCCGGCGCCCGCGAGGGCTGCGCCGCCGGTGCTGTCGGGGGTGAAGCGATAGTTCTTCACGGCCAGTTGGAGGTTCCATCCGTCCTCGGAGTCCGGGCGGGCGGTGAGCTGGACCTCCGGCGCGCCTTCGGCCGGGACCTCGCGGAGGCGGTGGCCCGCGCCGTCGTCGGTGGTGAGCAGGGTGCCCGCGCTGCCGGAGGCCTGCTCGTGGCTGGTGCCGGGCTTGTGGTGGGTGGTGGCCCGCCCGCCGCAGCCCGTCGCCGCTCCGCCCGCGAGGAGCAGGACGAGGGCGAGCAGAGCCGCGCCCCGGGCGGCCCTGCCGCGCCTGCGCGGTGGGCGGGGCGGGGCGGCGCAGACGTCGCACCGGACCCGCTCGGCGGAACGGTCGTCGGCGGAACGGTCGTCGCTCACAGCTCCCCTCCCCGCGCGTGGAGGACCCGCCCGGCCGGGCGGCCCCCACCGGCCGGGCGGGTGGTGAGCTCGGCGCCCGCGGGCGCCGGGGTGTGGGGGGTCATGCGGTGTGCTCCGGGGTCGACGGGGGTTCGGGGGTCGTCGCGCTCGGGGACGGGGAGGGGCCCGCCGGGACCGGGGAGCGGTCGCCGGCCGGGTCGCCGCCCGGGCCGGCCGGGCGGGCGGGGGTGCCGGGGCGGGCCGAGGCCACCGCGGCCCAGAGGACCCAGACCAGCGCGACCAGGGCCCTTGCCCAGGCGGGGCTCAGGGGGGTCCAGGGGATCATCAGGACCGTCTTGTCGAAGGCGTCCAGCAGGGTCAGCCCGGCCAGCAGCAGGGTCAGGCGGGCCGTCCAGGGGCGGGTGGGGCGCAGGGCGATGCCCACGCCCGTCCACCACAGGCCGAGCAGGAGGAGGGCCAGCGCGGGGACGACGGTCGCGGTCAGCGGCATGGTGGAGCCGGCCACGTCCAGGGCCAGACCCGCCAGACCGAGGAGGGAGGCCGCGGTGCCCAGGCGGGAGGTGCGCAGGCGGCGCCACCACAGGACCCCGCCGACCAGGAGCAGCACCGCCGCCACGGCGAGCGCGATCTGGGTCTCCACCCGCTCCAGGCCGCGCGCGCCGTACCAGTCGCAGCCTGCCGGGAGCTTGCGCGCCTGGACGTTGTAGTCCGCGCAGACGAGGAGTTGGGCCAGCTTGACCGGTTCGCCGACCAGGCGGGCCGAAACGCCCGAGACCTCGCCGCGCGCACCGCCGCACCGCGGGACCGTGCCCGGGGTGGAGCCGTCGGGGCCGTCGCTCCAGCAGTTGTCGCGGCCCTGGCCGTCCCACCACACGTCCATGCCGTTGGGGCGGATGGCTCCGGACTTGTCCTTGCCGAGGACGTTGCCCGCGTACCGGTTGTGGTGGGAGGTGTCCGTCTGCTTGGACCAGGCCTCCTCGCCCCGGATGAAGGCGGGGACGGCGCTGAGGAAGAAGCCCGCGCGCTTGTGCCCGTACACCCAGTTGTTCTCGTAGAGGTTCCAGTTGCCGCCCGCGGTGATGATGCCGGTGCCCGGGGGCATGGAGATCTGCGGGCAGACCACGCCCCGCTCGTAGCCGCGCTCGATCGGCGGCTTGGCGCAGGTGCCGTCGGCGACGTGGCCGTAGTAGTCCTGGTTGTTGTCGTGGATCAGGTTCCGCTCGAACTTGGCGTGGTTCTGCGGGAGTCCGGGGTGGCCGGGGAAGGCGCTGTCCATGGAGGCGCCGCCCATGTTCTGGTCGAACTCGTTGTCGTGCACCCACACGGAGTCGCCCGCGGTGCCGGAGTAGCCGACCATGTTGTGGTGGCTGTGGCAGCCGGTGATCTCGATGGAGTACCGGGGGACGTCGTAGCCGCGGCCGTCGTTGATGTTGGAGGCGCTGCCCGGGTAGATGCCGGAGTCGCCGTTCCCGTAGGACTCGCAGTTCTTGTAGAGCCCGTGGTCGCTGGCGAAGGTCAGGAAGCCGTATTCGTCGTTCCAGCGGGTCAGCACGTCGTCGATGACGAACCCGTCGCCCGCGAGGACGTACAGCGAGTTGAAGGTGGTCCGCTGGGCGGTGAAGTTGCGGAAGTAGATGCCGTTGGACTTGTCGGCCCGGATGGCGTTCAGCTTCTGGTACTTGGCGTCGATGACCACGTCCATGCGCGAGGCGCCCGTGCCCTCGATCTGCAGGTTCGTCTTGCCGAGGATGGCGACGAGGTTCTGGTTGTGGCGGCAGGCCACCTGCTGCTCGTAGCTCAGGATCTGGTAGCCGAGCGCGGAGTTCGGGGCCTTGAGCGAGGCACACTCCCCCGTCGGCTTGCCCAGTGAGGGCTCCTCCTCGTACAGGCCGGGGAGGATCGCGATGTTCATCCCGGGCCGGTCGACGGCGTCGACGGCTTCCTGGAGGTGGCGGTAGCCGCTCTTCTCGCACCGCTCGAACAGCGCGAGGTTGCGGTCCCGGAGTTCCTGGGGGAAGGCGGACGTCCGGCGTTCGAAGTCGGGCCGGTCGGTCTTGCAGACCAGCAGGTCCGGCTCCGCCTTGCGGTATTCGGGCACGGATCCGGTGCCGTCGGGGAGGGTGACGGGGCGCTCCTCGTGCGCGCTCGCGGCGGGCGCGGCGACGAGGAGGGACAGGAGCGCGAGGAGGGCGGCGAGGAGCGCCGCCGGCACGGCAGGAAACCTGCGGGTCCACGACATGCGCGTGAGAGTAGAGCATTGTTCATCTTTTGGGATCCCCCTCCGCGCGATGAATCCGATCAACACCCACGTCCGTCCGGTCACCGGCCCCGCGACCCCGCGCCCGTCCGATCACCGGCCCCGCGACCCCGCGCCCCCCGCAGCCCCGCGGCCCCGCAGCCCCGCAGCCCGATCTCCATCGGCCCCCCGTTGACGGGCGGGCCGCGGAATCCTACTGTCGGGCATAGGATTCCTTCGACGGAGCGGGAGCAGCAGATGAGCGAGCAGGCCAGGAAGACGGCCGAGGCACTGGAGTACCTCACCGGCTTCGGCAACGAGCACAGCTCGGAGGCCGTGCCCGGCGCACTTCCCCTCGGCCGGAACTCGCCCCAGCGGGCCGCCCTCGGCCTGTACGCCGAGCAGCTCAGCGGCAGCGCCTTCACCGAGCCCCGCACCCACAACCGCCGCTCCTGGCTCTACCGGATCCGCCCCTCGGCCGCGCACCCGCCCTTCACCCGCGTCGACAACGGGGCCGTGCGCACCGCGCCCTTCACGGAGACCGTCCCGGACCCCAACCGGCTGCGCTGGAACCCGCTCCCCGACCCGGCCCCCGGCACCGACTTCCTGGCCGGCCTGTGGACCCTGGGCGGCAACGGCGACGCGACCCAGCGCACCGGGATGGCCGTCCACCTCTACTCCGCCAACGCCGACATGACCGACCGGGTCTTCAGCGACTCCGACGGCGAGCTCCTGATCGTCCCTGAGCGCGGCGGCCTGCTGCTGCGCACCGAGCTCGGCCTGCTCTCCGCCGGCCCCGGCGAGGTCGCCCTGATCCCCCGAGGCGTCCGCTTCCGCGTCGAGCTGCTCGATGACGACGCCCGCGGCTACGTCTGCGAGAACTACGGCCAGCCCTTCGAGCTGCCGAACCTGGGCCCGATCGGCGCCAACGGCCTCGCCGCCGCACGCGACTTCCGGGCCCCGGTCGCCGCGTACGAGGACGTCGAGCGCCCGACCGAGGTGGTCAACAAGTTCTGCGGCAACCTCTGGTCGGCCACCTACGACCACTCCCCGCTGGACGTGGTCGCCTGGCACGGCACCCACGTCCCGTACGTCTACGACCTGCGCCGTTTCAACGTGATCGGCTCGATCAGCTACGACCACCCGGACCCGTCGATCTTCACCGTGCTGACCGCGCCCACCGACACCCCCGGGCTGGCGGGCGTGGACTTCGTGGTCTTCGCCCCCCGCTGGCTGGTCGGTGAGGACACCTTCCGCCCGCCCTACTTCCACCGCAACGTGATGAGCGAGTACATGGGCCTGATCGAGGGGGCCTACGACGCCAAGGCCGAGGGGTTCGTCCCCGGCGGCGGCTCGCTCCACAACATGATGTCCGCGCACGGCCCGGACCGGGAGACCTTCGACCGGGCGAGCGCCGCCGAGCTGAAGCCGCAGAAGATCGACGACGGGCTGGCCTTCATGTTCGAGACCCGCTGGCCGATCACCGCCACCGCCCAGGCGGCCGGCGCGGACCACCTCCAGCGCGGATACGACGACGTCTGGCAGGGGCTCCAGCGCCACTTCCGCGCCTAATATGCGCAGGACACCACCCCTGTCAGCCCTACGGAGACCGCACCCGTGACCGCCTTCGCCCCCGACTCGCTGGTCCTGAACCGGAAGCTCCCTCTCTGGTACCAGGTCTCGCAGTCGCTGCGCGCCTCGATACTCGGGCGCACGCCGGACGCCTCCCTGCGACTGCCCACCGAGGAGCAGCTCGCCGAGCACTACGGGGTGAGCGTGCTGACCATGCGGCAGGCGCTCAAGGAGCTGGAGGGCGAGGGGCTGATCAGCCGGCACCGGCGGCGCGGCACCTTCATCGAGCCGGGGGCCCGGCGTGCCGCCCCGGTACGGCTGCTGGGCTCGGTCGACACGATCGTGGCCCAGCAGTCGGGTGAGCGCACGACGATCCTCGGGCACGCGCGGACGGCGGTGTCCGGGGAGCTGCTGGACCACTTCCCGGACACCCCGGAGGTGGTCACCTACCGCAGGCTGCGCCACGACCGCGAGACCGGCGAGCCCAGCAACTGGGCGGAGAACGCGGTCCTTCCGGAGTTCGCCGAGTCCGTGCAGCTCGCCGATCTCGAACGGTGGCCGATGACGAAGGTGCTGCGGGACATCGTCGGAGTGCGCATCAGCCGGATCACGGACACGGTCGAGGCCCGGCTCGCCGACCCCGAGACGGCCGAGCTCCTCCAGGTCCCGCTGCTCAGCCCGATCCTGCACTACACGGGCGTGACCTACGACGACGACGGCCGGGTGGTGGACGTGGCGCGGATCCGCTACCGCGGCGACCGGTTCTCCTTCACGGTGACGGTCGACGCGCACTGAGGACGGCGGCCGCCGCCCTCCGCTACCGCTTCGCCCTCCGCTACCGCTTCTCGTCGTCCTCCGCGGACCGCTCGCCCTCGGCCTGGGAGGGCGTGGTGCGCATCGTCTTCGGGTGGTGCGTCTGCTGCATCTGGGTCTCGTCCATGTCCTCGTCGAGCCGCTCCCCCTCGGCCTGCGACGGAGTCGAGTATTCGTCGTACTGACTCATGACATCTCCTCGGTCGATTCCGCGCATAGACCTCATACGCGTACATAAGGAGCGTAGCTCTTCGGCCTGGGCGCAGCCCGGCCACCAGGTCCCGTCGCTACCATCGGCGGCGTGAGCGAAGACGTAGCGCTGCTGGACGATCTGATGCCCTGGTCCGTGGGCGGGCTGCGCCTGGGCCGGGACTGGGTGGCCGCGCCCGATCCCGCTTCCCTGCGCGCCCGCTGGGCAGCCCTGACCGGTGCCGAAGGCGCCGACCGGGAGCGGCTGTTCCGCCCGAGCCGGCTGCGCACCCCCACCTCCGGGGCGGCCGCGCTGCCGGGGCAACGCTCGGCGGCCACGGCCCGTTTCGCGGACGAGCCCGGGCCGTGCCCGGAGCCCGTACGGGTGCTCCGCGAGCCCTTCGACGAGCAGTGGCTCCTGCCCGACCAGCGGCTCATCGACTCGGCCCGCCCGGAGCTGTGGCGGGTCCTGGACGAACACCAGCTCTTCGCGGTCGAGACCCCCGAGCTGCTGGTCAGCGCGCACCTCCCGGCCGGTCGACTCGGGCGGATCCGGCCCCTGCACCGGCGTCCCGGCGGCGCCGAGCCCAATGTCGCCCCGGGCCTGCTCCCCCTGCTCGGCGAGCGCCACGGCGGCTGGGTCACGCCCGAGGACCTGCTGTGCTGGATCCTCGCCGCGGGCCGCCCCGGGCCGCGGGGGTACGAGGTCCCCCTCGCGGCCGACCCCGGGCGCTGGCGGGCCGGGCTGGAGCTGGGACACCGGCTGCTCACCGTCCAGTTGCGCGGGGCGCGGGGCGGCGAGCCGCCCCGGCTGCCCGGCGGGCGCCGGCCGTACGTCCGCTCGGCGGTCGGGGCGTGGCCGCAGGGGCTGTCGTACGACGAGGAGAGCGAGACCCTTGGCCTCGGCGCGGGCACGGTCTCCCCCGTGCCGTCCGGGGCGTGGGAGTACGAGGCGCAGGGCGTGCGGGTGCTGGAGGCCTGGTTCGCGGCCCGGGTGGCGCACCGCGCTCCGGATGCCGACGGGCTGGTGGCGCTGGGTCCGGCGCAGTGGCCGCAGGCGTGGACCTCGGAGCTGCTGGCGCTGGTGACGACCCTGGCGCTGCTGGCGGACCTGGCCCCGGAGCGGGCGGCCTTCGAGCCGGGCCCACTACTGCCCGCGTCCGCGCTGCGGGCGGCCGGGGTGCTGCCGCCGCCGCGCTCGGCGCGGCGCCCGGCCTCGGTCCTGGACCACCAGGAGGAGGGCCCGGGCGGGCAGTTCGCGCTGCTCTGAGCGGCGCGGAACGGCCCGCGGCGCAGTCCGCCACCCCTCGACCGGCGCCGGACCCCCCGCGGCGCCGTCCGCCACCGCTCCGACCGGCGCCGGACGGCCTACGCGTCGCCCCAGGCCCCGAGCAGCCTGGACACCGACCGGTCGAAGACGGCCGCCATGTCCAGCCCCGGTTCGGGGACGGGCCGGGCGCTCGTGAGGGCGGCGGCCAGCCGCGGGTACTGCCCGGTGGCCAGTCGTGAGCCGAGCCAGGCGGCCCGGGCGCCCGCTTCGGCGGCCTCGCTCCAGGGCAGGGAGCGGGCCCGTTCGGCCAGTGCCAGCTCGCTCGCCACGTAGGTGGACACCATGCCGTTGACCGCGGCGACGAGTTCCAGCTTCTCGCCGTCCGGCACGTCCAGCGGAGCCAGGCAGTCCAGGCTGTGCTCCAGGTACGCGAGGGCGTTCGGGCTGAAGCCGTGGACGGGGCTGAGCAGCCCCGGCAGCCACGGGTGGCGGTGCATCAGCTCCCGCGTCTGGCGGGCCAGGGCGAGCAGGTCGGCCCGCCAGTCGCCGCTCGGCCGCGTGAACTCGTACTCGCCGCTGACCGCGTCGACCATCAGCTCGTACAGGTCGTCCTTGCGCGGCACGTAGTTGTACAGGGACATCGTCCCGGCGCCGATCCCGGCGGCGACCCGCCGCATGGAGACGGCCTCGATCCCCTCCGCGTCGGCGATGCGCACCGCCTCGCCGGCGATCGACTCGCGGCTGTGCGCGGGCCGGGGGCCTCGGCCGGCCCGCTGCGGGCGGGACCAGATCACTTCGGGTTCAGCGGGTCGCCCGCCGGCTGTCATCGCTCGGATCACCTCGTCGTCTCGCCACCCATCTTAGTTACGTACGCCGTACGTAGTGGGGTAGGGTGCCACACATGACTACTACGTACGCTGTACTTAGTGAGGGGCTGGAGAAGAGCTACAGGGAGGTCCACGCCCTGCGCGGGCTCGATCTCGCGGTGCCCGAGGGCACGGTCTGCGGCCTCCTCGGCCCCAACGGCGCGGGCAAGACCACCGCCGTGCGGATCCTGACCACCCTCACCGCGCCCACCGGCGGCCGCGCGCTCGTCGCCGGCCACGACGTCACCCGCGAGCCCGCCGCCGTCCGCCGCGCCATCGGGGTCACCGGTCAGTACGCCTCCGTCGACGGGGACCTGACCGGCCGCGAGAACCTCCGGCTCTTCGCCCGGCTCGCAGGACTGCGCGGCTCCGCGGGCCGGGCCCGCGCCGACGGGCTGCTGGAGCGCTTCGGGCTCGGCGAGGCCGCGGACCGGGTCGCCGGGACCTGGTCCGGAGGGATGCGCCGCCGCCTCGACCTGGCCGCCGGGCTGATCACCCGCCCGGGCGTGCTGTTCCTCGACGAGCCCACCACAGGCCTGGATCCGTCGGCCCGTGAGCACATCTGGAGCGCCGTTCGAGAGCTGGCCGCCGAGGGCACCACGGTGCTGCTCACCACGCAGTACCTGGAGGAGGCGGACCGGCTCGCCGACGACATCGCGGTCGTGGACCGGGGCCGGGCCGTCGCGAACGGCACCCCCGCCGAACTCAAGGCCCGGATCGGCGCCCGCGCCGAGGTCACCGTCGCCGGACCGGCGGCCCTCCCGGGCGCGGCGGCCGTACTGGACCGGCTCACCGGCGGCCGGCCCGCGCTCGACGAGGAGCGCCTCACCGTCGGGGTGACCGTCCTCGACTCCGGGCTGACCCTGCCCCGGATCATCCGCGAACTCGACACCGCCGGCGTGCCCGTCACCGACGCGAGCCTGCGCCCGCCCACCCTCGACGAGGTGTTCCTGCGCCTCACCCGCATCCCCGCCCCCGTGGCCCCGGAGGAGAACGTGAAGGAGAACGCGGCATGAGCACCCTGCTCGCCGATGGCGGCGCCGTCCTGACCCGTCAGCTGCAGAAGGCCCGGCACGCCCCGGCCCTGCTGATCCTCACGCAGACCATGCCGATCACGATGCTGCTGTTCTTCGGCTACGTCTTCGGCAGCGCGCTGGCCATGCCGGGCGCCGAGTACCGCGAGTTCCTGGTCCCCGGCCTGCTCGCCGCCACCGCCGCGAACGGCCTGATGACCGGCATGTTCACGGCGGCGCAGGACGCGCACCGAGGGGTGATGGACCGCTTCCGCACCCTGCCCATGAGCCGCGCCGCCGTCCCCCTCGGGCAGACCTCGGCGGACCTGCTCACCACCGCCGCCTCGATGGTGCCGCTGATGCTGGTGGGGCTCGCGATGGGCTGGCGGGTCGAGACCGGCCTGCCGGGCGCGCTGGGGGCCCTGGGCGTGCTCCTGCTGTTCCGTTTCGCCTCCGCCTGGGTCGGCACGTACCTCGGCCTGCTCAGCAAGAGCGAGGAGGCGGCGGGCCAGCTCGGCAGCGCCACCTTCATACTGCCGATGCTGTCGAGCGCGTACCTGCCGACGGCCGGGCTGCCCGGATGGCTGCGCACGGTCGCCGAGTGGAACCCGATCAGCGCCGTCGCCACCGCCGTGCGGGACCTGTGCGGCAACGCGGGAGCCGAGGCCGCGGCGGGCGCCGCCTGGCCGGCCGCGCACCCGGTGGCGGGGGCCCTGGCCTGGTCGGTACTGCTGCTCGCGGTGTTCGCACCGCTCGCGACCCGGCGGTTCGCCCGGGGTGCGGCGGGCTGAGCGGCGCCCGGAAGAGACCGCCCGGGGGGTGACAGGGCGGGGTCGTACGGGATAGGCATCGGTGCCATGGACACCGAAAGCGCCGCGCCCGAACCGCTCCCGCTCGACGGCATCACCGTCGTCGCCGTCGAACAGGCCGTCTCGGCCCCGTTCGCCACCCGCCAGCTCGCCGATCTCGGCGCGCGGGTGATCAAGGTCGAGCGCCCCGACGGCGGTGACTTCGCGCGCGGCTACGACACCGCCGCGCACGGCCTCGCCTCGCACTTCGTGTGGGCCAACCGGGGCAAGGAGTCCATCGCGCTCGACCTGAAGGATCCGCGCGGCCTGGAGGTCCTGCACCGACTACTGACGGACGCCGACGTGTTCGTGCAGAACCTCGCGCAGGGGGCCGCCGCCCGGCTGGGGATCGACTCGGCCGCGCTGTGCGCGCGCTACCCGCGGCTGGTCGCCGTGGACGTCTCCGGCTACGGCGCGGAGGGACCGTACGCGCACAAGCGGGCCTACGACATGCTCGTGCAGTGCGAGGCGGGGCTGGTGTCGGTGACCGGCACCCCGGAGCGACCCGTCAAGGCGGGCATTCCCGCGGCGGACATCGCGGCGGCCATGTACGCCTTCTCGGGGGTGCTCGCCGCGCTGCTGCGCCGCGGGATCACGGGGCGCGGGGGCAGGGTGGAGGTTTCCATGCTGGACGCGCTCGCCGAGTGGATGGGGCATCCGCTGCACCACACGATGCACGGCGGGGAGCAGCCCGTACGGACGGGGCTCGCGCACGCGGTGATCGCGCCGTACGACGCCTACGCGACGGCCGACGGGGACCGGGTGCTGCTGTCCGTGCAGAACGACCGCGAGTGGCGGCGGCTGGCGGGGCAGGTGCTGGAACGGCCCGAGCTGGCCGAGGACCCGTCGTACGCGACGAACGCCGCGCGCACCGCGAACCGGGAGAAGACCGACGCGGTGGTGACCGAGGCGCTGGGCCGGCTGGGCGCGGACGAGGCGATCGGGCGACTGGAGGCGGCGGGCATCGCCTGCGCGCGGCTGAACTCGGTGGCACAGCTCGCCGGGCACCCGCAGCTGGCGGCCCGGGACCGCTGGCGGGAGGTGGGTTCACCGGCCGGGCCGCTGCGGGCCCTGCTGCCGCCGATCGGGCTGCCGGGTGGCGCGGCACCGCGCATGGGTGCGGTGCCCGCGCTGGGCGAACACACCGAGGCCCTGCTGCGCGCCCTGGGGATGACGGGCGCGCAGATCTCGGACCTTCGCCGGGACGGTGTGGTGGGCGTGTTCGCGTAGGGCCGGGGAACCGGCGGCCGGACGGCCGACGGCTGCGGTGCGGGGACGGGCGGGCAGTTACGAGCGGCGGCTGCCGAAGAGCGTGCGACGCAGACGGCGCAGCGGCGCGAAGAGCGAGACGCGCGCGCTCCGGCTCCGCAGGCGGTGCGTGTGGTCGCGGGAGGTGAGCTCGCGCATCAGCAGGGTCGCCTCGGCGGTCTCCCGGTGCGGGACGGCGGGTCCGCCCAGCACGGCGAGGTGACGGTCGAGGCGCGAGCTGCTCGCGCTGCTGCCGCAGGTGATGGCAGGCACGCGTGGCGGCCTGCTGCGCATTGCTATCTGTTCCATGATCTCTCCCCACCCGTACGAGGGCACCCGGCCCGGGCAGGTTAACCCTATCGCCCCCGCAACGCCCTCGGGTATCCCAGTGGTGTGAATTACCCCTATCGCGACAGGGAGTTGACGATTACTCAGCGGAGTCATCCGTCACTCTCCGCATGGATGTGCCGAGTTCGGAACGGTCGACCACCAGTCGCGTCACAACAGGGGCCGCATCGCCCGCCCTGCGCTAACTTGGAGTGATCACCTCATGACGCATGGGAGGCTCGCGTGGCTGGGAACGTGCGTGGACCGGGTGACGTGGGTGGGGAATCGCACTCCGATCGTGTCGTCTCCGGCCGTTACCGGCTGCTGGAACCCATCGGCCGCGGCGGAATGGGCGTCGTGTGGCGGGCCCGGGACGAGGTGCTGGCCCGTGAGGTCGCCGTCAAGGAGGTACGGGCGCCGGCCTGGATGGAGGCCGGCGAACTCGCCCGGATGTACCGGCGCCTGGAGCGGGAGGCGTGGGCGGCGGCACGCGTCTCGCACCGCGGGGTCGTCACGGTCTACGACGTGGCCTCCGAGGACGGCCGGCCCTGGATCGTGATGGAGCTGGTGCGGGGGCTCTCGCTGGCCGAGGTGCTGGAGGCCGAAGGGCCGATGCCCCCGCAGCGCGCCGCGCACATCGGGGAGCAGGTACTGGCCGCACTGCGCTCGGCGCACGACTCGGGAGTGCTGCACCGGGACGTCAAGCCCGGCAACGTGCTGATCGCCAACGACGGGCGGGTGGTGCTGAGCGACTTCGGGATCGCCAGTCTGGAGGGTTCCTCGGCGATCACGATGACGGGCGAGGTGGTCGGCTCCCCCGAGTTCCTGGCCCCGGAGCGGGTGCTCGGTCAGGATCCCGGCCCCGCGTCGGACCTGTGGTCGCTCGGGGTCATGCTGTACACCGCCGTCGAGGGCCTCCCGCCGTTCCGGGGCGGGAGCCCGCCCGAGGTCCTGCAGGCGGTGGTGGAGGGGGAATTGCCGCCGCCGCACCGGGCCGGCCCGCTGGCGCCCCTGCTGGAGGGGCTGCTGCGCAAGGACCCCGCCGCCAGGCTGTCCGCGGCGGAAGCGGCCCGGATGCTGCGGGTGGTGGGTGCGGGAGGGGCCGTACGGGCTCCGGGCGGGCCGGTGTCGGGGCCGGACTCGCCGACGGCCGTCGCACACCACCACGGACACGACCACGGGCACGACCACCGGCAACCGCATCCGCAGGCTCGGGCGCTTGCCGAGCCGGGACCGGAGGCGCCGCGGCGGAGCGGGGCCGGGGCGGTGCTGACCGTCGGGATCGTGGTGCTGCTCGGGGCGCTGGCCCTGCTGGGGTGGCTGCTGGTGAAGGACCGCCAGAGCCCCGCGGGCGGCGGGGGCACGGGCCCGACCGGTTCGCCGGCCACCTCGCAGGCCGCCTCGGCGACGCCCTCTGCGGCGCCGTCCGCTTCGGCCCCCGCGTCCGCCTCGGCGTCGCCGTCGGGCGCGGCGGGTGGGCACGTGCTCGCGTACGTGGACGTCGTGCGCTCCGCCTACACCGGCTCCTGCCCGCCGCCCGCCGATCGGGCGCCCGCCTTCACGGCCACGGTCGAGGTGGAGCGCACCCCGGTGACGCTGGAGTACCGGTGGGCCACCCGGAGCGGGAAGAGCTCGGGACCTGGCTGGCAGTCCGTCACGTACGAGGTGGGCGGGCCGAAGAGCCGGCGGCTGGAGCACAGCGAGCTCACGTACGTGGCGGACGCGGACTGGAACGACGCGGTACGGCTGGAGGTGCGGGGGCCGGCGGAGGTGGCCACCCAGTGGGTGGACATCTCCGTGACGTGCGAGAAGGGGACCCCGACGAGCGGAGCCCCCTCCCCCGGTCCGGGGTCGTCACCGGCGCCGAGTCCGACGCCGAGCCCGGCCGCGGCGGATCCCGCGGCCGATCCCGTCGCCAGTCCCGTCACCGGCCCCCTCGCCGGCCCTGCGGCCGGTTCCGCGGCCGGTCAGGCCGCGTTCGTGAAGACGGGCAGGTAGCCGCCGGACTGTCCGGCGGCGGTCGGGTGGTAGGACTCGCCGATGTTCAGCCAGTTGACGCTGTGCAGCCAGGCGTCGCCGGAGCAGATCTCGTGGCCCGTGAAGGCGCCGGCGACCGAGGCGAAGGTGAAGCCGTGGTTCGCGGCGCGCTTGGCGATGGCGGCGTTGAGGTAGTCGGCCGCGCCGTTGATGGCGGAGCGTTCGCCTTCGGTGAGGCCGGTGACGCAGGTGCCGTTCAGCTTGTAGAAGCGGGGGTAGCCGAGGACGACGACGTGCGCGGAGGGCGCGCGTCCGGAGATCGCGTTGTAGACCTGGTCGAGTTGGCCGGGGAGGGTGGAGTCGACGTACGCCTTCGCCTGGTTGACGCGGGCGACGCAGGTGGCCTCGGACTGGAGCACACAGGTCGTCATGACGTCGGAGAATCCGGCGTCGTTGCCACCGATGGTGATGCTGACCAGGTCGGTGCCGGAGTTGAGCGGGCCGAGCTGACCGGACAGGACGTCACCCGTACGGGCGCCCGAGCACGCGGCGAAGGAGAAGGTCTGCGGGGCGTGGGCGGCGGCCCACAGGGCGGGGTAGGCGCGGGTCGTGCGCTTGCAGTTGCCGCTCGCGCTGTCGTAGTTGCCGGCGCCGACACCGGAGGAGTACGAGTCGCCGAGGGCGACGTAGCCGAAGTCGGCCCGGGCCGCGGCGGCCGCCTGGCCCGCGCCGAACAGGGCTGCGCCCGCTGCGAGTAACAGCGAGGACGTCAAGGCGGCGAAACGCGTCATTCTCATGCTCATGGGGGTGCGGCTCCCTTGTGGGGGGGTGGGGGGGTTCCTCCGGTGTGACGCCGGTGTCACACCGGAGTTACCGCGGAGTTACTGCTGAGTCCGTGGTACAAGGAGCCGGGCACTCCTGGAAGTGTTCATGCCAAGAATGTTCGGGGTGGAGTTCCGGGCCGAATCTTCACGTCGGGCACGTTTGAAGAGGGAACTTGGCCACCCGAACCGGGGAAACACGGGTGCAAGAGGGCACGACGTGCCGGATCATGGGCGCCATGCCAGCCAACCCGCATGACGCGCTGCCGATCCGGCTCAATGTCGACGACAGCGATTCGCCGTCGGATGTAGTGGACGCGTTGTTCCTCGGCCGGTTCGCGTCCGGTGAACAGCCGTACTCGCACAGCCTGTCGATCGACCGGGTGAAGGCCGATGCCACCCTGTTGCCGACCGGGGCCACGGTCCTGCGCTCGGCGCGCGACAGCGACCGCAGCGCCACCCTCGCGGAGGGCGAGGGTTGGACCATGCTCGTCTCGCGCTGGAGCCGGGGCGCGGACGTCACGGTGACGGCGGTCAGCGACGAACTCGCCCAGAGCGTGCTGGGCGACGCCACGGAGGGCGTGCAGGACGAACCCGAACCGCAGCCCGAGAACGTCACGATGGGCTTCTGGTACGTGTCCCCGCGCCGGGGACCGTACCGGACGACCCGCCAGATCGCCGCCGGGACCTGGGCGGAGGTCCGGCCCAACTACACGGCGCCGGTGGCCGGGGCGATGGACCGGCTGATGAAGGTGACCCCGGACGACATCGCGGGCCGGCTGCTGCTGCTCCACGGGCCGCCGGGAACGGGCAAGACCTCGGCGCTGCGCACCCTCGCGCGGTCCTGGCGGGACTGGTGCCAGGTGGACTGCGTACTGGACCCCGAGCGGCTGTTCAACGACGTCGGCTACCTGATGGACATCGCGATCGGGGAGGACGAGGGCACGGCCAAGGGCCGTTGGCGGCTGCTGCTGCTGGAGGACTGCGACGAGCTGATCCGCGGTGAGGCCCGGCACACGGCGGGGCAGGCGCTGTCCCGGCTCCTGAACCTCACGGACGGACTGCTGGGCCAGGGCCGCAACGTCCTGGTCGGCGTCACCACCAACGAGGACCTCGAACGCCTCCACCCGGCGGTGGTCCGCCCGGGCCGGTGCCTGGCGCGCATCGAGGTCGGCCGGCTGACCCACCGCGAGGCGGTGGACTGGCTGGGCACGGACGAGGGCGTGTCCCGCGAGGGCGCGAGCCTGGCGGAACTCTTCGCCCTGCGGCGGGGCACGGGCCCGGCGGTGCTGCCGCCGCAGACCCAGTCGGAGGCGGGCCTGTACCTCTAGCCTCCGGCGGGCGGGCGGTTCCTCGAGTTCGGCTCGACGACCTGGGGCTCCGCCCCAGACCCCGCTCCTCAAACGCCGGAGGGGCTGGAGTTGCCCCGAGCGGCGCCAGGAGGCTCTGGCGTGCCCTGCGGGCAACCCAGCCGCGCTTGGCGGACGGCAGCGGCCAAATCCAGCCCCGCCGGCGTTTGAGGCGCGGGGGTCCGGGGGCGGAGCCCCCGCAGCGGCGGCGCACCCGGGGCTACCGGGCGGTGTACCGGGCCCGAAGTGCCTCGGCGGCGGCGGACACGGCCTCGGCCTCCGTCAGGCCCAGCCGGTGCACCCGATCCGCATAGGCCTGCGCGGCGGACGCGGCCTCGCGGGCGGCGCCCTCGCCCGCCGCCGCGACGAACGTCCCGTTCCGCCCGCGCGTCTCGATCACCCCGTCCGCCTCCAACGCCCGGTACGCCTTGGCGACGGTGTTGGCGGCCAGCCCCAGTTCCTCCGCCAGCCCCCGCACGGTCGGCAGTTTGAAGCCGGCCGGGAGTTTCCCCGTGCGGGCCCGGTCGGCGATCTGCGCGCGCAGTTGCTCGTACGGGGCGGCCGAGCCGGTCCGCACATCGATGGTGATCTTCAGGTTCGTCGAGGTCACGCGGGTGATTGTCCACCATCGCCGGGTAATTGGGAGGCGCCCGGCCCACCCCGCACGTAGCGTCGGCCGCATGACCGTCTCGATCCGCGACCTCCGCCCGGGCGAGCCTTCCGACGCCGAGGCCGTCGTACGGGTACGCGACCGCGCGCTGCCCTTCCTGCTGAACACCGCCGAGGGCATCGGCTTCGAACTCTCCTCCGCCCACCCGGGCCGGCGCTACCGGGTCCTGGTCGCCGAGACGGACGACGGCCGGGTCATCGGCACCGCCCAGGTGGGCATCGTCCACGACAGTCCCGAGCCCGGCCGGTCGACGGTCAACCTCTACGTGGACCCCTCCCACCGCGGCCTCGGCGCGGGCGGCCTGCTGCTGCGCACCGCCGAGGAGTACCTGGCCGCCCAGGGCGCGGTGGAGACGTACGCGTGGGTCATGGACGAACCAGGCCACCGTGCCTTCGCCGAGCGCCGCGGCTACCGCCCCGGCCGCTCCTCGCACTTCCTGCGCCTGGACCTGGCGGCGGCCGCCCTGCCGCCGCTCCCCGAGTCGCTGCCGTCCGGGGTCGAGGTCCGCCCGGGCTCCGCCTTCGCCGCGGACCCGCGCCCGCTGTTCACCGCGGACGCGGAGACCACCTCCGACGAGCCGGGCGACGTGGGCGTCGATCTCGACGACTACGAGGACTGGCTCGGGCACGTCTGGCGCAACCCCACCCTCGACAAGGAGCTGACCACCGTCGTCCTGGTCGACGGAACGGTCGCCGCCTTCACCGCCGTGCACACCGACGGTGCAACCCGTTACTCGACGGGGATGACCGGCACCCTGCGCGCCTTCCGCGGTCGCGGACTGGCCGGACTCGCCAAGACCGTCTCCCTGCACCGGGCCCGCGCGGCCGGTTACACGGTGGCGCTCACCGGCAACGACACCGGCAACGATCCGATGCTCGCCGTCAACCGGCGGCTCGGATACGAGGTCTGCGCGACGGAGACGCGCTACGCGAAAGAACTGGAGACGAAGTGAGCGTGCAGGAACTGACCGTGGCCCTGGTCAAGGCCGGACGGGTGAAGATCCGCTACCCGGCCGCGCAGGTCGCCGACGACGGCGACCGGATCTCCGTACGCGCCCCCTGGGCGGCGGAGGGCGTGCGCGACTTCGGGTTCGTGCGCTTCGAGCCGGGCGACGTGTTCGTCGAGCACTTCTGGCGCACCCGCTGGTACGCGGTCAAGGAGGTGTGGACCGGCGACGGCGTCCTCAAGGGCTGGTACTGCGATGTCACGCGCCCGGCCGTGCTGCGCGAGGGGGTGATCACGGTGGAGGACCTGGACCTCGACCTGTGGGTCTCGGCGGACGGGAGCTCCGTACTGCGCCTGGACGAGGACGAGTTCGCCGAGAGCGGTCTCGCCACCACCGACCCGGAGGCCGCCGCCCAGGCCGTCCGGGCCCTCGACGCCCTGGACGAGCAGGCCCGGACCCCGGGCGGCCTGCCCGCGCTGCTCGTGTAGTCGGGGCGTTGCCTGCCGTCGGCGACGGATCCGTCCGCCGCCGCGACGGGCTCGGGCAGGTGCCGCACGACCCGTTCCTTGGCCCCCGCTTACCGCTTCCTTAAGCCGACCCTAAAGATCCTCTCCGGACGCTCGGATCCGGCGAAAGGCGTGGTCCGGGGGGCTAGCTTGGCGGGGCCAGGACAGGAAGGGCCCGATGTGGCGCCGCCGGGGGGCGGCGCCGCTGAGCCCGATTCCGCCGGCGCATCCCTGCCTTGTGCCCTAAGGAGGCCCTCCCATGCCCGCACGCCGCCGTACCGTGACCCGCATCGCCAGCGTCGCCCTCGTCCCGCTCGCGGTGGCGGCGTACTCGGCCGTTCCCGCGGCCGCGCACGGCTCGATGACGGACCCGGTCAGCCGGGTGGCGGCGTGCTACGCGGAGGGGCCCGAGTCCCCCAAGTCGGCGGCGTGCAAGGCGGCCGTCGCGGCGAGCGGGGCCCAGGCGTTCTACGACTGGAACGCGGTGAACATCGCCAACGCGGCCGGGAACCACCGGGCGTTGATCCCCAACGGGCAGCTGTGCTCCGCGGGCAACGACAAGTACCAGGGCCTGGACCTGGCGCGCGCCGACTGGCCGGCCGGCCCGATGACGGCGGGCCCGCACACCTTCCGTTACAAGGGCACCGCCCCGCACAAGGGTTCCTTCGAGCTGTACGTGACGAAGGACGGGTACGACCCGTCGCAGCCGCTGAAGTGGTCCGACCTGGAGCCGGCGCCGTTCGCGAAGGCCACCGACCCGGGCATGCAGAACGGCGACTACGTGTTCACCGGTACCGTCCCGCAGAAGTCCGGCCGCCACCTGATCTACAGCATCTGGCAGCGCTCGGACAGCCCGGAGGCCTTCTACACCTGCTCGGACGTCGTCTTCGGGAAGGACAGCGGCGGGGGTGGCGGCAAGACCCCGACCACCGCCAAGCCCACGTCCGCCGCCACGGCCACGGCCACGGCCGGTACCGGCGCCGGTACGGGCGCCGGTGCGGCCCCCTCCGCGCCGACGGACCAGCAGATCGCCGCCGGGGCGGACAAGTCCTCGGTGGAGCACAACGGGCACGGCGACAACGACCCGAAGACGAACGGGAACGGCAACGGCAACGCGCTGCCCACCACCGCCGCGCCGTCCCCGACGCGCGCCACCGCGCACAACCTCGCGGAGACCGGCGGCAACAGCGCCACCCCGACGATCGCGGTCGCCGGGGCCGGTGTCCTCGCCGTGGGTGCGGCCGTGCTGTTCGGGCTGGCCCGCCGCCGTACTTCCCCGACGACGGGCCGCCACGGGCGCTAGTCGACCGCCGCTAGCCGACCGCCGCTAGTCGAAGACCGAGGCGCAGGTGGTCCGTTCGGCGTGCGCCGGGTCGAGGGCGTTGGCCGCCTCGTGCCAGGCGATCCGGTCGGTGAGTCCGATGGCGACGTGCTCCGAGAGGTCCAGGAAGCAGAGGTCCTGGAGCACGACGTTGCGGACGTTCGAGCCGCTCAGGAACTGGGTCTGGTACGGGGTGACCACCTCGTCGTACTTGGTCGCGATCACGGTGTACTTCACGCCGGGGACGGTGTCCCCGCCCGCGTTCAGCTTCTGCTGGAAGGCGGATCCGGCGATCTGGTCGGCGAGGCCCGGGGTCGCGGTGGTGATCAGGTCCTCGGCGCCGGGGAAGTACGGGAGGAGCTTGGTGAAGCCGAGCAGGTCGGTGCCGTGGTTGTCGGGGGCGAGTCCCACCAGGGCGCCCACCTTCCCGGCTCCGCCGAGGAACTTCAGGTAGTAGCGCGGCATCATGCCGCCCTGCGAGTGGCCGATGATGTCGGTCTTCGCGGAGCCGGTGGCGGCGAGCACCTTGTCGACGAAGACGGCGAGCTGCTCGGCGGACTTGTCGATGGGGCCGAGCCCGTTGAAGAGGGGCACGCCGGGCAGTTGCCCGTAGTCGAGGGAGTAGACGCAGTACCCGCGGTTCACCAGGTACGGGGCGAGGCCGAGCCAGTTGTCCCAGGAGTTGCCGAAGGTGCCGTGCACGAGCACGACGGGGCGCGGGTGTGCGGCGGACGGCTTGCAGGACCAGTTGTTCCAGCCGCTGGTGGGGGCCGTCGAGGCCTGCGCGACGCCGGTGGGGGCGACGAGCGCGGCGGCGGTGAGGGTGAGGACGGCCAGCTGGCGGAGCAGTCGTCTCCAGGGCAGCATCGTGTGATCTCCTTGCGTTCGACTCAAGGGGATGGGGCGTGGGGGTTCGTCCCGTGATCCGGATCACAAGGGGGAGCTGCTGCCGCTAAATTACGGGCGAGTAGCAAGAGTTGGAAGTTACGCGTCGGTAAAAATTCGCGTGTCGACCGTCCCTCTGTGGCAGCGCGGTCGTGGCGCCGTCATGCCGCGAGCGTGCCGCGCGCGATGGCGTGCGGCCCGAAGCGTGCGCGGACCCGGTCCGTGACGGCCTCCAGCCGGCGGGCCTTCTCGTCCTCGGGGTCGAGACTGAGCTGCCGCGCGGCCCCTTCGGCCGGGACCAGGTCCTCGGCCCGCAGGGACAGCGCGCGGACCCTGGCCCGCTGGAGGCCGAGGCCCTCGTAGAGGGAGTAGGCCGCGGCGGTCAGGGTGGGGGTGTGCGCGGTGGGTTCGCCGAGGGTGCGGGTGCGGGTGAGGGTGGTGCGGTCGGCGCAGCGGACGGTGAGCGAGAGGGTCCGGCAGACCTGCCCCCGGCCCTGTTCCCCGGGCCCTTGTGTACGAAGCCGTGCGCCGAGCTCCTCGGTCAGCGAGAGCAGCGCCCGCCGGTGCCGTACGGGATCCAGCTCGTCCAGGCCGAAGGCCCGCTCGGCGGCGATGGTCCGGGCGGCGGACCCCGGCCGGACGGGGGTCCGGTCGATGCCCAGGGCACGCTCGTGCACCTCACGGCCGAGCCGGGCCCCGAGGATCCGCCGCAGCGCCGCGGGGGGTGCGGCGGCGACCCGGCCGACGGAGTCGAGACCGTAGGAGCAGAGCGTGCGGGCGGCCTTGGGTCCGACCCCGTCGAGGGCGCCGACGGGTTTGCCGGCGAGGAACTCCCGTACGGCGGCGGGCTCGTCGGGGATCAGCAGGGTCCCCCCGGGCCGGGCCTCGCGGGCCGCCGCCCGGGCCAGCATGGGGTTGCCGGCCACGCCGACGGCGGCGTCCACCCCGTACAGGGCGAGGGCCCGCACCCGGATCACGGCGGCCAGCCGGACGGCGTCGCAGCCGAAGTAGCGCAGCGCGCCCCGGACATCGGCGAGGGCGCCGTCGGGCGGCAGCGCCTGCACGGCCGGGGTCAGCCCGCCGAGCAGCGCGAGCACCCCGGCGTACGCCTCGGCCCCGAGCGGCCCCCCGCCGACGGGGCGGAGCCGCAGACACATGACGGCCCGGCCCGACGTCGCCCACGGGGAGGCCGGGAAGCCCTCGGGGCCGGGAGCCGCCCCCGGCAGCCCGCCGCCGTCTCCCGCGGCCCACCGGGAAGCCAGGGGTACCTCCGGGCGCCCCTGTGGGGCCGGGGGTTCAGCACTGCTGCCGCTGCGGCTCCAAGCCCTGGGGCTCCGCCCCAGACCCCGCTCCTCAAACGCCGGAGGGGCTGGATTCGGCCCCTGCCGGCGTTCAAGACCGCTGCCCCACAGCCCGCCGGCACCGGCTCCCCCGGGCCCGGCCGCGCCGGACCCGCCCCTCGCTCCCGTACCCCGACCGGAGGTCATCCCGCGCTCCCCGGACTGGAATGCCAGAGCTTGCGGCCGGTCGCGGGGCCCTCGCCGGGGGGTTGGAGGTCGGCCCAGGGGTTCATCTCGTACCCCGTGGACATGCGGATCCGGCGGCCGGGGCCCGAACCGCCCACAGCACCGCCACCGTCACCGGCACCGGCCGCCGCACCGTCACCGCGGGCCGCACCGGCACCGTCGGCCGCAACGTCGCCGTCCGCCGCACCGGCACCGGCACCGCCCTCGCCGGAGGCGGCCAGGCGGGCCGCCACCGCGTCCAGGCCGCCCGCGGCCCGCAGTTCCACCAGTTCCGCCAGGTTCCACGCCGCCGCCCCGACCACGCTCAGGCTCTGCGGGCCGCGCCGCTGCACGACGCCCCGCACCAGCAGCAGGAAGGAGTGGAAGACGGTGTGCGCGCAGCGCTCGTGGCTGTCGTCGAAGAAGGCCAGGTCGACCAGGCCCGTCCCGTCGTCCAGGGTCGTGAAGATGACCCGCTTCCCGGACCGGATCGGCGGGGTCTGGGTGGCCGCCTTGGCGCCCGCGACGAGCACGGTCTGCCCGTGCCGGGTCTCCCGCAGCCGCCGTGCCGGGATCGCTCCCAGCTCTGCCAGGAAGGCGTGGTGGTCCGCCATCAGGTGCCGCGAGGCGTCCATGCCGAGGACGCCCAGCTCGGCGCTGAGCCGTTCCGCGTCGGAGAGGTCCGGCAGCCCGACGGAGGCCGTGGACCGGCCGCCCTCCAGCGGGAGTTGCGCCCCTCCCCGGCCTCCGCCCCGCGCCCCGGCGGCCCGCTGCGCGCCGTGCAGTTCCGTCAAGTGCAGCAGCAGGTCACGGCGGTTGGCCCCGAAGGCGTCCAACGCGCCGACCTGCGCGAGTCGTTCGGCGACCGGCCGCCCCGGGTGGGCCCGGTCCCAGAAGTCGCGCAGGGAGGCGTACGGCTGCCCGGCCTCGATCCGGTCCGCTTCGGCGCCGCTGATGCCGTGGACGTCGGACAGGCCGAGGCGCAGCCCCCACACCACCCCGGAAGAAGCCGCATCGGACACCAGTTCGATGCGGTGGGCGACCGCGGACCGGTTCACGTCCAGCGGCAGCACCGGCACGCCCCGCCGCCGCGCGTCCGCCAGCAGCAGCCGCTTCGGGTACATCCCCGGATCGTGCGTGAGCAGCCCGGCGTAGAAGGCCGCCGGGTGGTGCGCCTTGAGCCACGCCGACTGGTACGTGGGCACGGCGAAGGCCACCGCGTGCGCCTTGCAGAAGCCGTACGAGCCGAAGGCCTCCACGATCTCCCAGGTCCGGTCGATCACCTCCGCCGGATAGCCGCGCTCGCGCGCCGTCGCCGCGAACCAGGCCTTGATCCGCCCCTGCGAATCGGGGTCGGACAGCCCGCGCCGCACGCGGTCCGCCTCGTCCCGCCCGCAGCCGGTCATGACGTTCACGATCTCGATGATCTGCTCGTGGAAGACCACCACCCCGTACGTCTCGCGCAGCGCGTCGGCGAGGTCCTCGTGCGGGAAGCGCACCGGCGCCCGCCCGTGCCGGGCCTCGATGAACGGCCGCACCATGTCGGCGGCCACCGGCCCCGGCCGGAACAGCGAGATGTCGACGACCAGGTCGTGGAAGGTCGAAGGCTGGAGCCGCCCGACCAGGTCCCGCTGGCCCGGGGACTCGATCTGGAAGCAGCCCAGCGTCTCGGCCGAGCGGATCAGCTCGTACGTGGGCCCGTCGCCCGGCGGGACCTGCGCCGGGTCGTCCAGGTCGAGCTCCTCCCCCGTGCCGCGCCGGATCTCGGCGACCGCGTGCGCCATCGCGGACTGCATCCGGACGCCCAGCACGTCGAGTTTGAGCAGACCGAGCGCCTCCACGTCGTCCTTGTCGAACTGGGACATGGGGAAGCCCTCGCCGCTGGTGGGGACCACGGGCGTACGGGCGAGCAGGGAGGCGTCGGAGAGCAGCACCCCGCACGGGTGCATGGCGATCCCGCGCGGCAGCGCGTCCAGGGATTCGACGAGCTCCCACAGCCGCCCGTACGACTCACCCCGTACGTCGCGGAGTTCGGGGAGCTCTTCCAGCGCGGCGCGGGCGTCCCGGGCCCGGATGTGCGGGAAGGCCTTGGCGAGCCGGTCGACGGCGGCCGGGTCCATGGACAGGGCGGCGCCGACGTCGCGGATGGCGTGCCGGACCCGGTAGGTCTCGGGCATGGAGACGGTGGCGACGCGCTCGGCGCCGAACCGGCCGATGATCCGCCGGTAGACCTCCAGCCGGCGGGCGGACTCCACGTCGATGTCGATGTCGGGCAGGACGCGGCGGCGCTTGGACAGGAACCGCTCCATCAGCAGGCCGTTCTCGACGGGGTCCGCGTGCGCGATGCCGAGGAGGTGGTTGACGAGGGAGCCGGCGCCGGAGCCGCGGGCGGCCACCCGGATGCCCATCTTCCGTACGTCGTCCACGACCTGGGCGACCGTCAGGAAGTACGAGGCGTAGCCGTGGTGGGCGATGATGTCGAGCTCGTGGTGCATCCGCTCCCAGTACACGGGGTCGTCCGCGTAGCCGCGCAGCACCATGCCGGCCGAGGCGCGGGAGGCGAGGACCCGCTGGGCGGTGCGGTGGGCCGCGCCGACGAGCCGGGCCTCGGGGAAGTGCACGGAGCCCATGCCGAGGTCGTCCTCGGGGTCGACGGAGCAGGCCTCGGCGGTGTGCCGGGTCTCCGCGAGCAGCCGGCGGGCGTCGGCGGGGCGCAGGCCGGCGGCCTGGGCGATGCGGTCCGCGGCCTCGGCCATGGCTGCGGGCTCCTTGAGCCAGCGCTCGCCGGTGTCGAGGAGGCCTCGGGGGTCGATGGGGACGAGCCTGCGGGCGGCGTCGAGGACGTCGGCGACCGGGCCCTGGCCGGGGTCGGCGTAGCGGACGGCGTTGGTCAGCACGGCCGGGACGCCCTGCTCGGCGGCGAAGCCGACGGTACGGGCGGCCAGCCGCAGCGAGCCGGAACCGGTACCGGTGCGGCCGTGGTGGACGGCCTCCAGGCGGACCGCGTCCCCGAACACCTCCCGCCAGGGCGCGAGCAGCCGTGCGGCGCGGTCGGGCCGCCCGGCGGCGAGGGCCCGCCCCACGTCGGAGCCGGGCCCGAGCAGCACGAAGACCCCTTCCCCGCGCAACGCCTCCCAGGGCACCACGGGCTGTCCTCCCCCGTCCCGCGCGGAAGGCGTGAACCGGGCGGGCCCGGTGCCGTCGGAGCCCGCGCCGCGGAAGCCGGACCCGTCCCACGCGTCCCCGGCGAACCCCGCGGCCGCCCCTGCCGCGTCCCCGGCGGGACCCGCGTGCGCGGCGGTGACCATCCGGCACAGCTCGGACCACCCGGCGGCCCCGTCCCGGGCCAGGAAGACGGCCCGCGCGGCGGACTCGTCGACGAAGGCCCCGCCCTTGACGGGGGTCCGCCGCCGGAACGAGGCCTCCCGGACCCCGCCCGCCCCGAACCCGGAGCCCACGCCGGAGCCGGCCGAACGGAAGCCGGCCGAGCCCCCCGACCCGGCCGACCCCGCACGGCCGCCCCCGCCCGCACCGGCACCCGCCGAGCTCGCCGAGCCCGCCGCAGGCTCCCCCGCACGGCGGAAGCCACCCGGCCCACCGGGCGCGCCCGGACCCGCCGAGCCCGCCGCAGGCGACACGGCCAGGTCCGCGCCGAACAGCGGCCGGATGCCCTCCTTCGCGCACGCCTTCGCGAACCGCACCGCACCCGCGAGGGTGTCGCGGTCGGTCAGGGCGAGGGCGTCCATGCCCCGCTCGGCGGCACGCTCCGCCAGCCGTTCCGGGTGCGAGCCTCCGTAGCGCATGGAGAACCCCGAAACGGTGTGCAGATGCGTAAAACCAGGCACCCGCGGCCTCCTGCTTCGCTCGTAGAACACCTCCCCCGTCTCCACCATAGAGCAATTCGAATACCCGTGCGAAACACTTGTTCGACGGACTCG
This sequence comes from Streptomyces sp. NPDC096339, assembly GCF_044762985.1. Classification (NCBI taxonomy): domain Bacteria; kingdom Bacillati; phylum Actinomycetota; class Actinomycetes; order Kitasatosporales; family Streptomycetaceae; genus Streptomyces; species Streptomyces sp. NPDC096339. The sequence goes on from NZ_JBIWFI010000018.1 coordinate 66,641, forward strand.
GTCCTCCGAGCCGAAGTCATCCGTTCGGCCCGCCCCTGCTGCGCCCCGCACCCGCCCCGCCGAGCGTGGGGGCATGACCCAGCCCACCGAGAGCACCGACACGGGCCCGTCCGGCGGCTTCCTCGCCGAGATCAAGGACGCCGTGACCACCCGGGCAGCCCTGCTGGTCGTGGGGGTGCTGGCCCTCCAGCTGGCCTTCATCACCTCGTACATCGGGGCCTTCCACCACCCGAAGCCCAGCGAGATCCCGATCGCCGTGGCCGCCCCCGGCCGGCAGCTCACCGAACGGACCGTGAAGCAGCTCGACGCCCTGCCCGGCAAGCCCCTCGACGCCAGTACGGTGGAGAACAGGGCCGCGGCCGTCGAGCGGATCGAGAACCGGGACGTGGACGGAGCGCTGATCGTCAACCCGGCCGGCACCACCGACGAGCTGCTGGTCGCCTCCGGGGCCGGCGCCTCGCTCTCCCAGGCGCTGACAGAGGTCGTGGGCCTCGTCGAGAAGGCCCAGGGCCGTACCCTCAAGGTCACCGACGTGGCCCCGGCCGACCAGGGCGACGCCCGCGGCCTGAGCTCCTTCTACCTGGTCATCGGCTGGTGCGTGGGCGGCTACCTGTGCGCCGCGATCCTCGCGATCAGCGCCGGCGCCCGGCCCGCGAACTCCGCCCGCGCCATCATCCGGCTCGGCGCGCTGCTCCTGTACTCGATCGCCGCGGGTCTGCTCGGCACGCTCATCGCGGGACCGGTCCTGGACGCCCTGCCCGGCAACATCATGGCCCTGTGGGGGCTGGGCACCCTGGTCGTCTTCGCGGTCGGCGCGATCACCCTGGCCTTCCAGGGGCTGGCCGGCGTGGTCGGCATCGGCCTCGCGATCCTGCTGGTCGTGGTGCTCGGCAACCCGAGCGCGGGCGGCGCCTACCCGTACCCGCTGCTTCCGCCGTTCTGGAGCACCATCGGCCCGGCCCTGCCGCCGGGCGCCGGTACGTACGCCGCGCGCTCCATCTCGTACTTCGAGGGCAACGGCGCGGGCGGCCCGATGCTGGTGCTGGCCGGCTGGGCGCTGCTCGGCTCGGCGGTCACCCTGGCCTGCGCGGTCTCCCGCAAGGGCCGGCCGGGGGCCGCTGTGGGCAGCGGCCTCCCCGACGACGCCCCCTCCGTCCCCCGCTTCGCCGGCGAGGGCACGGACACCCGGTGAACACCCCGAGCCTGCCCGGCTTCCGCAACCGGCAGGGACCGGCCGAACAGGCCGTCTCCGTCAAACGGATGGAACCGAGCGCACAGGCCCAGCTCGGTGCGCTCGGCCTCACCGGTTTCATCGTGGTCACCGTCATCGCCACCGGCATCGACGCGGGCGTCTTCCCCGAGAAGCTCGGCCACTCGGTGCTGCCGCTGGTCGGCTTCTTCATCGGCGGGCTCGCCCAGCTGCTGGCCGGGCTCTTCCAGGCCCAGCGCGGCGACACCTGGCACGCCACGGTCTTCGGCGGCTTCGGACTGTTCTGGATGGCCAAGGCCTGCCTGCTGCAGTGGGTGCTGCCGGCCACCGATCCCGCGCTGCGCGGGGACGTCAGCGGGCTGTTCACCCTGCCCTGGGTGTTCGTGGTGTTCGTCCTGTGGATCGGCAGCTGGCGCATCCACCTGGTGCTGCTGACCACCTTCACCTGCGTCCTGATCGTCTTCGTCGCCATGACGGTCAGCGGGTTCACCGGATCGGTGATCTGGAACCGGATCACCGGCTGGAGCGGACTGCTGGCCGCGCTCGGGGCGACGTACCTGCTCGCCGGGCAGATCATGGCGAGCACCTGGGGCCGCCAGGTCCTGCCGATGGGCCGTTTCCTCTCCCCGGAGGAGCACCCGGAACGGTGACGGCGGGTCCCGGTGGCCCCCGGGACCAGGGCCTGCCCGGCGGGCCAAGGCATGCCCGGCGGGCCAAGGCATGCCCGGCGGACCGGGGCTTAGCCTGCTCGGATGACCGCACCGACCGTCACCGTCGCCGAACTGCTGGACGCGTTCCCCTCTTTGGCACCGTACGCGCGCACCGCGACCCTCCTCAAGCCCTCCACCGGGAGCCCCGCCCCGTATGAGAGCTCGGTCGGCGGTCCGCCGCTGTGGCCGGGCGACGAGCCCTGGCCACGGTGCCGGCAACCGCACCTGGTGTACGTGCGGGAGAAGCTGACCGACGCCGAGCGGGAGGCGTGGCAGGCCGTCGAGCGGAACCGCAGGGCGCGCCACCGGCCCGGGGACCCGCACGTGCTGACCGCCGCGGAGGTCGAGACCCAGTCGCGGATCATGGACGGCGGATCGCTGGACGCGGTCGCCTGGGAACGGGTCCGCCTGGTGCCGGAACCGGTGTCCGGCGACGGGCCGGCGATGGTCCCGGTACTCCAGCTCCTCGCCCGGGACGCGCCGGCCCTGGAGTGGCCGCCCGGGACGGATCTGCTCCAGCTCCTGTGGTGCCCGCAGGACCACGCCGAACCGGAGGGGCAACCCCGGTACTGGGGCCCCGCGGTGGAGCTGCGCCACCGGGCCTCGGCGGAGATCGGCGCCCCGGCCGGGGTTCCGCCCGTACCCGGCGGAGCCAAGGAGGTGTACCTGCCCGCCCCGTGCCGGCTCGACCCCGTCGAGGTGCTGGACCTGCCGGAGCAGGACGAGCTGCCCGAGGAGCTGTACGAGTCCGTCGAGGAATGGGCCGGGGAGCGGGGGACCGACTACAACCGGGTGCTCGGCTGCCTGCCCGGCTGGAAGGCCGGCGGCTGGCCCAGTTGGCACCTCACCGACTTCACGCCGCTGGACTGCCGGTGCGGGGCCCGGATGCGGCTGCTGCTCACCCTGGACAGCGGCGGGGACCCGGGGCTCGGCGTGGGACGGTACGGAGAACTCCGGGTGTTCCGCTGCCCCGAGGACCCGGACCACCCGGTGCGCCTGAACATCCAGTGAAGGAGTGGCGGGGGCGGGGGCGCATCCGCCGCCCCCGCCCTGGCCCGGCCCGCCCCGGCCCGTCCCGGCCCTAGCGGAGCGGCCTCAGCAGCTTGCCGGCGCCGCGCAGGGCGTGGTGGCCGACGGCCTGGCCGAGGGTGACGCCCGCCTCGTCGGCGGAGCGGCTGTGGATCCCCGAGAAGACGCGCGCGTCGACGTTCTCGCGCGTCAGCTGCTCCCAGCTCGTGTACGTCCGCCGGACCCCGGGCGCGGTCGGGCTGGTGAGGGAGAACGGCTCGGTACGGGGCCCGGCCAGCGCGTCCAGCACCGCCTCGGCGGCACCGGCGTACGTGCCGTGGCCGCTCGGGTAGTCCGGGTGCGCCGGGGTGCCGTGCAGCGGGCTCCAGGCCGGGTCGGTGTCGATGGAGCCGGTACGGATCGCCGTGACCGGGCGCCAGCGGGTGTACGCGTACTTGCTGTCGGAGGTCGCGATCTGCGTGTCCACCAGGGCGGCGTGGAACAGCGCGACCAGCCCGGCCTGTTCGGCGGTCGATCCGTGCGAGCGGGTCAGGGCCACCCGCAGGGGCTCGGTGTAGAGGGTCAGCGAGGAGCCGTACCAGAAGGTCGCCGTCTCCGTCTGCTGCGGGGTGCGCACGGTGCTGTCGGACTTCCCGTACGCGCGCACCTCGGCCAGGTCGGTCCGGTACCGCTGCGAGTCGAGCGCGGGCGGCGGGCCGACCCGGTACTGCGACGGGGAGTCGAGCAGGAAGGGCTTGGCCACGCGGTTGCCGTACTGGGCGGCGGGGGCGTAGCCGTCGGGCGTCGGCTGCCACACGCCGGGCGCGGCGGCCGGCACGGTGAAGGGCGCGTTCACCGACGCGGGGTCGAGGCCGTCGCCCTGGCGGTCGGCCAGCGCGAGCCTCGCCTGCCGGGCCCCGGCGGCGACGCCGCGCTGCTCGGCCGGGCCGTCGGGGATCCGTGCGAGGCTGCCGGCGAGCGCGGCGTCGAGCTCCGTCTTCCGGCTCGGGGCGAGGGCGACGAGGGCGTCGTGCACGGCGGAGGCGACGGCCGCGTCCTGGAAGGCGGCCCGGCCGCGCCCGCCGGGGGCCTCCCGCGAGGCGCGGGCGGCGGCGAGCCAGCCGATCGCCCAGGTGCGGCTGTTGGTGATCTGGGTGGGCGCGCCCGCGACGGCGATCGTCCGCGCGGTGGTGTCGTACCACTCGCGCACCACCGCCCCGCGATCACCCGCCGGGGCGGCGGCCGGCGCCGCGGCCTGGGCGGAGGGCAGGGCGACCGTGGCGGACAGCACCAAGGCGGACCCGAAGGTGAGCAGGGCAGAGCGGGACGGCTTCACGAAAACTCCTGGCGGAAGGGACGGCGGGACCGGGCCGGCGATCCGCCCGAGACCACGTGGCGACGCTAGCCGGCCGTCCTGCGGCCTCGCAACGGGCCTTGCCGACCAGGGCCGTTCGGACACGGACCTGTCGTCCGCCCGCCATGACCGCGTTACACACGGCGGGGCGCCGCCGGTGCCGGATCCGCTGCGCGGAGCCGGTCCCCGAGGCTCGGCTTCTGCCGCAGGCCGGCAGTGGGCTCGCGTCAAAGACCTGGGGCTCCGCCCCAGACCCCGCGCCTCAACGCCGGCGAGGCTGAATTCGCCAGGGCTCGGCTCAGGCGAAGTCCGCCGGGTCCGGGATCCGCAGGAAGCGGGCCGCACGGTCGACTTCGGCGTCGTACACCTGGAAGTCGATGTTCCGACCGTCCGGAGTCGAGTACTCCAGCACCTGCATGCCCGGCCGCCAACTCTGCCGGACGGCCGCCCGGCCTCCGACGGGCACCGCCACCGCCCTGCGCAGCGGGGCCTTGAAGACCGCGCCCGTGCCGTCCGTGTCGGGGGTCAGCTTCCCGTACCCGAAGAACCTCCGCCGCGCGCCCTGCTTCCATCGTGCCTGGCAGGGCACGGGCACGAGGTTGCCGCCGGAGGCGGACGCCGTCCGGGCCCGTGCACGGCGTGCCACCGCCTTGCGGGCCCGCGCCCCCACCCCCGCGACAGCCAGCCCGATGAGCACGAACGTCACCAGCTCGACGAGTAACTCCATCTCCCCCACCTCTCCTGCGGGAACGTCCGCGGGAGGGTCACCCTACGAGGGGGTCCGGGCGTACGTCAGGCGGTCCGGTGAACGGCCTCGCCCGCCACGACCACCGTCTCGGCGACCGTGCCCGGGATCTGCTCCGCCGGGACGGCGAGGATGTCCCGGGACAGGATCACGAAGTCCGCCGCCTTGCCCACCGTCAGGGAACCCCGCTCCTCCTCCAGGAAGTTGGCGTAGGCCGAGCCCATCGTGTAGCCGTGCACGGCCGTCTCCACGTCCACCGTCTCCCCCGGCTGCCACGCAGGGCCCCCACCGAGGGAGCGGCGGGTCACGGCCGTGTAGATGCCGACCATCGGGTCCATCTCGGCGACGTTCCAGTCACTGGAGAACGCCAGCACCGCCCCCGCATCCCGCAGACTCCGCATCGGCCACGCCTTGTGCCACCGCTCCTCGCCCACGTTCTCCGCCCAGTCCTGTCCCGGCCCCGCGATCTCCGGTGCGCAGTGCCTCGGCTGCATGCAGGCCACCACGTCCAGCTCGGCGAAGCGCGGTACGTCCGCCGGGTCCAGGCACTCCACGTGCACCACCTGGTGGCGGGCGTCGCGCGGGCCGTTGACCGCACGCGCGTGTTCCACCGCGTCCAGGACGGTCCGGATGCCCCGGTCTCCCGTCGCGTGCACGAAGCACTGGAAGCCCCGCGCGTCCAGCTTCGCCAGCAGCTCCGCGAACTCCTCGGCCGGGTAGAAGGTCTCGCCGCGGTGCGCGCCGCAGCCCGCGTACGGTTCCAGGAGCGCGGCCGTGCGCGGCTCCACCACGTCGTCGATGTACAGCTTGAGCGGGCCGACCCGCAGCCGGTCGTCGGAGAACCGGCGTGCGGCGTCCTCGAAGTCGGCCAGGTCGGCGTCGCCCGTCCCCCGGGGGTGGAACAGCGCGGCGACGATCCGCGAGCGCAGCCGGCCCTCGGCGCGGGCCCGTTCGTACAGTTCCAGGTCGTCGAGGGAGTTCTGCGGCTCCACCACGGTGGTGATGCCGAAGCCGATCGCGTCGTCGAGGCTCTTGGCGAGGCGCCCGTACTGCCGGTCCGGCGAGGCCCACGGCACGCCCAGCTCGCGCAGCGCGCGGTGGCCGTCGCGCGAGAGGCCCTTGACGGCGAAGTCCTTGACGAATCCGGTGGGTTCGCCGGTCTCCGGGTCCACCGCAGCCGTCCCGAAGGGTAGGTCCGTACGGTCGCGGGTGACGCCGAGGCGCCGCATCGCCGACGTGTTCAGCCAGGCCGTGTGGACGTCGTACGAGAGCACGAGCGCGGGGGTGTCCCCGGTGACCGGGTCCAGGTCGGCCGCCGTGGGCATCCGGCCGTCCGGGATCGCGGAGTAGTCGAAGGCCTCGGCCTCGATCCACCCGGCGTCCGGGTTGGCCTCCCGCCAGGCCAGGATCCGCTCGTGGATGCCTTCCAGCGTGCGCACTCCGGCGAGCTGCACGCAGGCGTCGTCGGAGCCGAGCCGGACGTGGTTGTGCGCGTCGATGAAGCCGGGGAGGACCAGCTTTCCCGCCGCGTCGATCCGCTCGGTGTCCGGGCCGGCCCAGGCGGCCGCCTCGGCGTCGGAGCCGACCCAGACGATCACCCCGTCGCGGACGGCGAGGGCTTCGGCCTCGGGGAGGTCCGGGTCCACGGTGTGGATCCGGGCTCCGGTGAGCAGCAGGTCGGCGGGGAGGGGGTGGGACATCGGGGTGTGCTCCATTGCGGATGAGGGGTGAGGGGTGAGGGGTGACAGGTGGCGGGCGGCGCGGCGCTCAGGCCGCGGGGACGGCGGGAACGGCTGCGGGGACGTTCGCCCGCACCCCGCGACGGGCCAGGGCCCAGTAAGCGAGCGCGGAGACCACCGAGCCGAGCAGGGTGAGGTCGGCTCCGCCGAGCGGGGCGACGAGCGGCCCGGTCCACAGCGCGGAGTCGCAGGTCAGGGCGGCGAAGACCATGCCCGCGAGGAGGGCGGCCATGCCGGCCGGGTGGTAGCCGGCGCGGTACCAGTAGGCGCCCTCGCTCCCGGTGTGCAGCGCGTCGGCGTCGTAGTGGCAGCGGCGCAGCAGCATGTCGGCGAGGAAGACCCCGCCCCAGGGGGCGAACACGATGATCAGGAGGGAGAGGAAGGAGAGCAGGGAGGTGGTGAAGTCGGTGAGGAACAGCGCGGCGAGCGAGCCGGCCGCGGTGACGGCGGCGCTGACGCCGAGGGCGCGGGCGCGGCTCCACGGGATGCCGAGGACCTGGAGGTTCAGGCTGGAGGAGTAGAGGGTGATGATCGAGTTGGTGACGGATCCGCCGAGGACGAGGGCCAGGAACAGCGGCTGGAACCAGCCCGGGAGCAGGCCCTGGGCTCCGGCGACCGCGTCGGTCATGTCGGTCTGGGTGGCGGCGGCCACGCCCGCGACGCCGAGCGCCACGGAGGAGACGAAGCCGCCGAGGGCGCCGGTCCAGGTGATGGACTTCAGCGAGGTGGTGCGGGGCAGGTAGCGCGTGTAGTCGGCGGGCATCGGCAGGTACGAGAACGGCCCGGCGAGCATGACCACGAAGGCCAGGCTCCAGCCGGAGAGCCCGGGCGCCGCGGACGGGGCGGAGGTGTCGGCGCCGGGCAGGACGAGGACGAGCAGCGCGCCGAATCCGGCAGCCAGTACGTACGCCGCCCAGCGCTCGGCGAACTGCACGGTGGCGTGGCCCCACATGGCGACGGTGAAGGTCAGCGCGAGGGTGATCGCGAGGGCTATGGCGCGGGCCGGCTTGCCGTCCGCCAGGCCGGTCTGGGCGAGGATCAGCTCCAGCGCCAGGGTGCCCACGACGGTGTTGACGATGGTGTAGCCGATGCTCACCACCCAGTTGAGCACTCCGGCGGGGAAGTTGCCCCGGACGCCGAAGGCGGCGCGGGAGATGACCAGGGTGGCGGTTCCGGTGCGGATGCCGCTGAGCCCGGCGGCGCTGACGGCGAAGAACGACAGTCCGCTGACCACGACCACGGCGGTGGCCTGCCAGAAGCTGAGCCCGAAGGCCACGGCGAGGGCGCCGTTGATCACGTAGGTGAAGGTCAGGTTGGAGCCGAACCAGAGCCAGAAGAGGTCCATGGCACTGCCGTGCCGTTCCTCGTCCGGGATCGGGTCGATGCCGTGCGTTTCGACCTTGAAGACCTCGTCGCTCATCCGCTTACACCCCTGACTGATCTTGAACAGCGTTCTAAGTTCTTGAATGGCATTCAAGATGAGGGGTGGAGCGCCCGCCCGTCAAGACCCTGCGCGGGATAAGGTCTGGCCAGGGCAGACGGAGGGCGGGAGCAGTGGCAGGAGCGGCACGGCGGCGCGACGGGCAGATCGCCCAGGAACGCATGCTCGAAGAGGCCATGGCGGCGATCGCCGAGGACGGGCTCGCGGCTCTGACCATGTCCAAGCTGGCCGAGCGGCTCGGCACCAGCGGCGGGCACATCCTGTACTACTTCGGCAGCAAGGACCGGCTGCTGCTGGAGGCGCTGCGCTGGAGCGAGGAACTGCTCACCGGTGAGCGCCGGGCCCTCCTCGGCCGCCGGGTGACCGCCGGCCGCAAGCTCGACCAGTACCTGGAGCTCTACCTCCCCGAGGGGCCGCGCGACCCGCGCTGGACCCTGTGGATCGAGCTGTGGGCCCGTACCGCCTCCAACGAACCGCTCAAGGCGGCCCAGGAGGAGATCGACGACAGCTGGCAGCGGGACCTGGAGGCGCTGCTGGGCAAGGGCGTGGAGCAGGGCCGCTTCGCCCCCATGGACATCCCGGCCCGGGCGTCCGAGCTCCTCGCCCTGCTGGACGGCCTGAGCACCCGGGTCGTCCTCGGCCAGCGCGGCGCGGACCGCGCGAGGGCCCTGGCTCAGGCCCGCTCGGCGGCGGCGCTCCTGATCCCCCCCGCATAGCGGAAGCCCGCCCGGACCTCGGCGGTCCGGACGGGCGGTTCCCCCTCCCGGGAGTCCTCGGCGCCCTGAGGGGCCTCGGCGGCCTCAGGGCCCTCGGCGGCTCAGCGGCCGGCGGGCACGCCCTCGCCGTTGCCGTAGTACGCCTGGCGCATCAGCCGCTCCATGTCGTCGATCATCGGCATCCGCGGGTTGGCGGGGGCGCACTGGTCGGCGTAGGCGTTCATGGCCTGGACCGGCAGGGCCTCGATGAAGGCCTGCTCCTCGACGCCCTCCTCCGCGAAGGAGGCGGGGATCCCGCACTTGGTGCGGAGCTCCTCGACGGCCCTGGCGTAGGACTCGACGCCCTCGGCCGGGGTGGCGGCCGGCAGGCCCAGCATCTTCGCGATCTCCTGGAAGCGCTCCGGCGCCCGGTAGACCTCGGCCTTCGGCCACGGGGTGGCCTTGTGGGAGACCGTGCCGTTGTGGCGGATCACGTGCGGCAGCAGGATCGCGTTGGTGCGGCCGTGGGCGACGTGGAAGGTGTTGCCCAGGGTGTGCGCCATGGCGTGCACCAGGCCCAGGAAGGCGTTGGCGAAGGCCATGCCGGCGACGGTCGAGGCATTGTGCATCCTCTCGCGGGCCTCGGGGTCGTTCGGTCCGTCGACGACGCACCGCTGGAGGTTCTCGAAGATCAGCTTGATCGCCTGGAGGCAGAGGCCGTCCGTGTAGTCGTTGGAGTACGCGGACACGTACGCCTCGGTCGCGTGCGTCAGTGCGTCGAAGCCGGAGTCCGCGGTGACCGTGGGCGGCAGCCCCATGGGCAGGACCGGGTCGACGATGGCGACGTTCGGGGTCAGCGCGTAGTCCGCGAGGGGGTACTTCTGAGCCGCGGCCGGGTCGGAGATGACGGCGAACGGAGTGACCTCGGAGCCGGTGCCCGACGTGGTCGGGATGGCGACCAGCTTCGCCTTCTCGCCGAGCGAGGGGAACTTGTAGGCGCGCTTGCGGACGTCGAAGAACTTCTCCTTCGTGTCGGCGAACTCCACCTCGGGGCGCTCGTACATCAGCCACATGATCTTCGCGGCGTCCATGGGCGAACCGCCACCGAGGGCGATGATGGTGTCGGGCCCGAACTCCCTCATCATCGCGGCGCCCGCCCGCACCGTCGACAGCTCCGGGTTGGGCTCGACGTTGTCGATGACCTGGACCGCGACGGAGCCGTCGCGGGCCTGGAGGATATCGGTGACCTTCTGCACGAAGCCGAGGGCGACCATCGTCTTGTCGGTGACGATCGAGACCCGGCCGATGCCCTCCATCTCACCGAGGTAGCGGATGGAGTTGCGCTCGAAGTAGATCTTCGGCGGGACCTTGAACCACTGCATGTTGGTGTTGCGCCGTCCGATCCGCTTGACGTTGATCAGGTTGACCGCCGTGACGTTGTTCGACACCGAGTTGTGTCCGTACGAGCCGCAGCCGAGGGTGAGCGAGGGCAGGAAGGCGTTGTAGACGTCGCCGATGCCGCCGAAGGTGGAGGGCGAGTTGGCGATGACGCGGATCGCCTTGACCCGCTTGCCGAACTCCTCGACGAGCGCCTCGTCCTCGGCGTGGATGGCGGCGCTGTGCCCCAGCCCGTGGAACTCGACCATAGCGGCGGCCAGTTCGAGCCCGTGCTCGGTGTCGGAGGCCTTCAGGGCGGCGAGGATCGGGGACAGCTTCTCGCGGGTCAGCGGCTCGCCCTCGCCGACCTCGTGGCACTCGGCCAGCAGGATGGAGGTGCCTTCGGGGACGGTGAACCCGGCCTGCTCGGCGATCCACCGCGGGGACTTGCCGACGACCGCCGCGTTCAGCCTGGTGCCGGAGCAGTCGCTCGCGTAGGCCGTGGTGCCGAAGACGTACTCCTCCAGCTTGGTCTTCTCCGCGGCGGTGAGCACGTGCGCGCCGAGCCGCCGGAACTCGGCCAGGCCCTGCTCGTAGATCTCGGCGTCCAGGATGACGGCCTGCTCGGAGGCGCAGATCATGCCGTTGTCGAAGGCCTTGGAGAGCACGATGTCGTGTACGGCGCGGCCGAGCTTCGCGCTCTTGTGGACGTACGCCGGGACGTTGCCGGCGCCGACGCCGAGGGCGGGCTTCCCGCAGGAGTAGGCGGCCTTGACCATCGCGTTGCCGCCGGTCGCGAGGATGGTGGAGACGCCCGGGTGGTTCATCAGGGCGGCGGTCGCCTCCATCGAGGGGGTGGTCACCCACTGCACGCAGTCCTCCGGGGCGCCGGCCGCCACGGCCGCGTCGCGGACGATGCGGGCGGCCTCGGCGGAGCAGTTCTGCGCCGAGGGGTGGAAGGCGAAGACGATCGGGTTGCGGGTCTTCAGGGCGATCAGCGCCTTGAAGACGGTGGTCGAGGTCGGGTTGGTGACGGGGGTCATCGCGCAGACGACGCCGACGGGTTCGGCGATCTCGGTGATGCCGTTCAGTTCGTCGCGGTGGATGACGCCCGCGGTCTTCAGGCCGCGCATCGAGTTGACGACGTGCTCGCAGGCGAAGAGGTTCTTGACCGCCTTGTCCTCGAAGAGGCCGCGGCCGGTCTCCTCGACGGCGAGCCGCGCGAGTTCGCCGTGTGCGCCGAGGGCCGCGAGGGAAGCCTTCTTGACGATGTGGTCGACCTGCTCCTGGCTGAACGACTCGAACCTGCCGAGAGCGCCGAGCGCCCGTTCGACCAGTCCGTCCACCATCTCGTTGGCCTGCATGGCAGGAACTCCTTCATTTCGAACCCGCCTCGGCCCGAAGGCCTGCGCGGACCTGTTTTCCTGATGCCTCAATTCGACACCCGAAAGCGGAATCAGCGGCGCCGAAAAAGCCCTTTCCCGGTGGACCGAAGGTCCGTTCACGCCCGTTCACGCCCCCCAAGACATCCTCTTGACCTGGGCATATGCGGGAGGACTAAAGACTCTCGCGCGCTTGTGAAAACTTTCACAAGAATTTCGCGCGAAGTGCGCCCTACCGCACTCCTCCCCCAGCGAGCACAATCGCCGTGTCCAGTCGAATCGACCGCGAGGGAGGAAGTGCGTGCGCAATCAGGTGCGTGCCGCGGACGGACGGGCGCTCACGGTGGAGCGCTGGGGCGATCCGGACGGCAAACCGGTGTTCCTGCTCCACGGCATGCCCGGCAGCAGACTCGGGCCGGCCCCCCGGGGCATGGTCCTCTACCAGCGCCGCATGCAGCTCATCGCATACGACCGGCCCGGCTACGGCGGCTCCGACCGCCATCCCGGCCGCACCATCGCCGACGTCGCCCGGGACGTGGCCGCCATCGCCGACACCCTCGGCCTCGACACCTTCGCCGTGGCCGGCCGCTCCGGCGGCGCACCCGGCGCCCTGGCCTGCGCCGCCCTGCTCCCGGACCGGGTCACGCGCACGGCCGCCCTGGTCCCCCTCGCCCCCCGGGACGCGGAGGACCTGGACTGGTTCGCCGGAATGGGCGCCTCGAACGTACGGGAGTACACCACCGCCACCACCGACCCGGAGGAGCTGGAGGCGCGGCTCATCCCGCGCGCCGACGGCATCCGCAAGGACCCCCGGCAGCTGCTCGAGGAGCTGCGCCGGGAGCTGACGGCCAGCGACCGCATGGTCGTCTCGGACGTCGGACTGCGGACGATGCTGCTCCGGAACTACAGCGAGGGCCTGCGCCAATCGGCGTACGGCTGGATCGACGACATGCTGGCCAACAGCCGCCCATGGGGTTTCGACCCGGCGGACATCCGCTGCCCGGTCCTGATCTGGCACGGGGAGCTCGACGTGTTCTCCCCCGTGGGGCACTCCCGCTGGCTGGCGAGCCGCATCCCGGGCGCCACCGCCACCATCGACCCGGCCGCCGCGCACTTCGCGGCCTTCCGCGCGCTGCCGGACGTACTGACCTGGCTCCTGCGCGACCTGCCCGCACCCCCGCTCAGCGAACAGCAGCCCGCGTAGCCGGGCGGACGGGCCCCGAACAGGCCCCAACAGCCCCCGAACAAACCCCGAACGGCCTCTAGGAGCCGGCCAGCAGCCCGAGCACCTCGCCGAGCCGTTCCCGCACCGCCGGGTCGGCGAGGGTCCCGTCGGGCCCCGCCTGCTGCCCCGGGACCGGGATCCGTACGCAGGCCTCCTCCACGACGGCGGCGCCCGTGTAGCCGAGGACCGTGCGCAGCGTGGCCTCCGCGCCCCCGCCGCGGCCCGGGGCGGCGACGTTCACCCAGGCCACGGGCTTGTCGCTGATCTCGGTGCCGCCGACCGTCCAGTCGAGGAGGTTCTTGAACGAGCCCGGCAGGGTGCCCGCGTACTCCGGCGTGCAGACCAGCAGGGCACTCGCCTCGGCTATCGCCGCGCGCAGTTCGGCGACCGGGGCGGGCAGCGGGTCGGTGTCGTGGTCGGGGTTGAAGTGCGGGAGCTCCGCGAGTCCTTCGTACAGGATCGTGCGCACCTTCGAGGAGCCTTTGGCGGCCACGGCGTGGGCGGTGCGCAGCACCGCCTCGTTGGAGGAACCGGCACGCAGACTTCCGGACAACAGCAGGATCAGTGGTGTGGTGGTCATCCGGCCAACCTACCGACCGGGCTCCGCGCAGGTCAGGCCCGTCCCGTACCCGGCTGCCAACCGCCCCGGGAGCGCCGGAAAGAGAAAAGGATCTTGCCGTGCGGCGAACGGGCGATTAGCCGACCTCGGGTAATGCCGCACGCTTTCTATAGAACGGTTGATCAGGCGTCATGTCTCGGTCGCTCAATGGAGTGTGGCCGCGTAAAGTGCACCCTTGACAGCAGCGCGTCGCTGCTGCCATTCACATGCCCATCAAAGTGGCTTCCCCGAGGACGGTGTCGTGAACACTTCCGCAACCCCCCCGACCTGCACGGTCAAGGCCGACCGGGTCCCCCTCGACCGGATCGACGTCCGCAGCGCTTCCGCGACCGCAGCGCTCGGCCGGGTACTGAAGACGGAATCCGGCCGCTCCGTCCAGGCCCCCATCTTCAACTCCGCACTCTGACAGTGGAGTAGCAGTAAGCGCTCTAGACTGTGTGGAATGACCGGCCTGATCGCTTTTCGCGAGATCGTCCTGAAAGTTCACAGCAGATGCGATCTTGCTTGTGATCATTGCTACGTCTACGAACACGCAGATCAGAGCTGGCGAGCCCGGCCGAAAGTGATCTCCCCCGAGGTTATCGCGCACACCGCGTCCAGGCTCGCCGAACATGCCCGTGACCATGCACTCCCCTCCGTCACGGTGATCCTCCATGGAGGGGAACCCCTGTTGGCGGGCCCCGCCCGACTCCGTCTCGTGTGCGAGGAGTTCACCCGGGCCCTCGCCGGGACCGCCGAACTCGATCTGCGGATCCACACGAACGGCCTCCAACTCAGCACCCGGTATCTCGACCTCTTCGACGAGTTCGGCGTACGGGTCGGCATCTCCCTCGACGGGGACCGCGCCGCCAACGACCGCCACCGCCGCTTCGCGGACGGCCGTACGAGCCATCCGCTGGTCCTGGCCGCCGTCGCCCTGCTCCGCTCCGCGCCGTACCGCCACCTCTACCAGGGTCTGCTCTGCACCGTGGACGTGGCCAACGACCCCGTCGCCGTACTGGACGCGCTCGTCGAACTGGAGCCGCCCCGGGTCGACTTCCTCTTGCCTCACGCCACCTGGGAAGCGCCTCCGGTCCGCCCGGACGGTGCCCCCGACGCGTACGCCCGCTGGCTCCTGCGGATCTTCGACCACTGGGAGCGCCTCGAACGGCCGGTCCCCGTAAGGCTCTTCGACTCGCTGCTGTCCACCCTGCGCGGCGGGCCCAGCCTGACCGAGTCCCTCGGGCTCGCGCCCACCGACCTGGTCGTCGTCGAGACCGACGGGACGCTGGAGCAGGTGGACTCGCTCAAGAGCGCCTTCGAGGGCGCCGCGGCCACCGGCTTCAACGTCTTCGACCACGCATTTGACCAGGTCGCGGCCCATCCCGGGGTGCGCGCCCGGCAGCTGGGCCTGGCGGGCGTCAGCGACGCGTGCCGCCGGTGCCCCGTCGTACGTTCGTGCGGCGGCGGCCTCTACACGCACCGCTACCGGGATGCGAACGGCTTCGACAACCCCTCCGTGTACTGCACCGATCTGCGCGAGCTGGTGGACGGGGTCGAGGGCCGCACCGCGACCGCCGCGACCGCCCCGCAGCTGACCGACCCCGGCCTGCTGGCCCGCTCCCAGGAGGAGCTGACCCGGGTCCTGCTGGCCCGCCTGCACGCCGACCTCGGCGCCGAGCCCGGCTGGGCCCGGGCCTGGGAGCTGCTCGGCGCGGTGGAGCGGGCCGGGGAGGCGGGCGCGCGGGCGCTGGACGCCGTACTGGACCACCCGTTCACCCGTACCTGGATCCTGGCGGCCCTGGACGGCGCGGGCGCCCCGGACGGTCCCGAGGCCGCGCGCAGGCTGACCGCGCTCGCGGCGGCCGCGGTGCTGCGGGGCGGACTGGACCTGCCGGCCGAGGTGGCCTTCCGCGACGGCGAGGTGTACCTGCCGACGCTCGGGCTGCTGCGGCTGGGGGAGCCCGGCACCGAGGGCCGGGCCGTGCTGCGCGTCGCCGACGAGGGGTACGTCGCCCGGGACGGCCGCACCGAGCACCGGTTCGGCCCCGCGGCGGGGGACGCGCGCTGGCAGCCCGTACGGACCTGGTCGCCGGGGCCGGACGAGGCCCCGGTCGCGCTGGAGGACCTCGACCCGTACCGCAACTGCTTCGCCCGCCCGCCCAGGCTGCGGCTCGGAACCGGGGAGGCCGAGGAGTGGCGGAGCCGCCTCGACGAGGCGTGGGCGCTGCTGCGCTCCGCCGTGCCGGAGTTCGCCCGGGCGGCGGCCGGCGGGCTGACCACGCTGACCCCGCTCGCGGGCGGCCCGCGGGCCGGTGACTGGGGCGAGGCCGGGCGGCACGCGCCGGGGGCGCTCGGGGTGCCGTACGCGGCGGGCGTCGCGGAGACCGCCCTGGCCCTGCTCACCGGGCGGCGGCGGGCCCGGCTGCGGGCGCTGACCGAGGTGGCCGACCTGTACGCGCTGGACGGGCAGTGGCAGCACCCCTCACCGTGGCGCTCGCGCCCGGTCCCGGTGTCCCGGCTGCTGGCGGACGTGCACGAGCGGGTGGCGGTGGAGGCCTACCGGCGGGCCACGGAGTCCCCGGAGCCGGGCGGCTCGGACCGCATCCACCAGGCCCTGGACCGGCTCGCGGGGGCGGCCGAACTGACCACCACCGGCAAGCGCCTGGTCGAGGAACTCCGCTGGGAACTCAAGGCGGTCGACGCATGACGGCCTCCGGCCCTGGCATCCCCACCCGGCCCGCGCCCACCCTGGGCAGCCCGACCGCGGACCGGCGGCCGGTCAAGGCGCCCCAAGGCCCGGCCGCTGCCCACGCGGCCGGGTCCGGGACCGGCCGCGCGGGTCCCGACCCGGCCCAGGCAGTGGCCATGGCCGACCCGGCCGGCACCGTGGCCCGGACCGGCACGGCCGGTCCCGGCACGGCCGGTCCCGGCACGGCCGGTCCCGGGGCCCGGGCCGGCTTTGCCCCCGCCGGCCCGCCGCGAGGCGCACTGGCCCTGGCGGTGCACCTGCGGCTGCTCGGGGTGCGGCCGGGGATGCGCCTGCTGGTGCACGCGTCGCTCCGGGGGACCGGGCTCGGCGCGGAGCCCTTGCGGGACGCCCTGCTGGGCGTGCTCGGGCCGCGCGGGACGCTCGTGGTCCCCGCGTTCACCCCGGAGAACTCCACCACCTCCAGCGCGCACCGGGCGCGGATCGCCGGGCTGTCCGAGCCCGAGGTGCTGGCCTTCCGGGAGCGGATGCCCCCCTTCGACCCGGCGAGCACCCCCAGCCAGGGCATGGGCGCGCTGGCCGAGGCCGTCCGTACCGCGCCCGGCGCCGCGCGCAGCGCCCACCCGCAGACCTCCTTCGCCGCGGTCGGCGGGGACGCGGAGCGGCTCTGTTCCGGGCACCGACTGGAAAGCCACATGGGTGAGGAGTCCCCGCTGGGAAAGATGTGCTGGGAGGGGGCCCAGGTACTCATGATCAATGTGGGATTTTCCGTCTGCTCCGCTTTCCATCTCGCGGAGTATCGAATTCCGAAGCCCCCCTTGCGCATGTACGAGTGTGTGGTGAAGGTGAACCTTCCAGGGGGAAGGCAGGGTCACCTGCGGGACCGGCAGGGGTACCTGCAAGAGGGGGAGTGGACCTCGTACGAGGACGTCGCGCTGGACGACAGCGATTTCGCCGAGATCGGCGGCGCGTTCCCGGATTCCAGGGTGCGCAGGGGACGGGTGGGAGGAGCCTCGGCCATGCTCTTCTCCCTTCCGGACGCCGTTGATCACGCGCTTGAGTGGATGACCGAAAACAGACGCTGATTGACTGAACGATGAGGGGATGCGGCGAAGCAGCTCCGGAATGATGTTCCTTCGCTCGCAATCTTCGGGACGGGGGTCGTGTGCCCGCAAAAAAAGGGGAGCCGTACTTTTTTCTCAGCTACGCGCATACACCGAGATTCGGAGCGGGGGGACCCGACCCGGACATGTGGGTGGAGCGCCTCTTCCGTGATCTCTGCGGTCATGTCATGGCGATGACGGACCTGCCCGCCGGCTTCCCCGTCGGCTTCATGGACCGGGACATACGCAGCGGTGAGGGCTGGTCGGAACGGCTCGCCGAGGCGCTCGCCAACTGCCGCGTCTTCGTTCCCCTGTTCTCACCGCGGTACTTCACCAGCCAGATGTGCGGGAAGGAGTGGTACGCCTTCGCGCAGCGCGCCATTCACCACGGCGCCGTCAGCCCGGGCGGCCAGCCGCCCGAGGCCATCGTGCCCGCGTTATGGGTGCCGGTGCCGGCCTCCCAACTGCCCGGCCCCGCCGAGCGGTTGCAGTTCAACCACAACACCTTCGGCGAGCGCTACCTCACCGACGGGCTGTACGGGCTGATCAAGCTGCGCGGTTACGCGGAGCAGTACGAGAAGGCCGTGTACGAACTGGCCCGGCGCATCGTCCACGTCGGCAAGAACGTCGACCTCGCCCCCGTCCGGCCGGTGGACTACCGGGTGGTCCCCAGTGCCTTCGGGACGACGGGGAGTCCCGCCGGCGGCCCCTCCCGCACCCTGCACGTGACGGTCGCGGCCGCTTCCCGGCACGACCTCCCGGAGGGCCGCAGCCCCGAGTACTACGGGGACAGCGCCCTGGAGTGGAACCCGTACCATCCGGTCGCCCAGCGGCCCATCGCGTACGTAGCCGAGGACCTGGTCAAGAACCTCAACTACCAGACCACCGTGGCCTCCTTCGACGACGAGGCCGGGCACTTCGACAGCAAGCAGCCGCCGACCCGACCCGAGATCCTGATCGTGGACCGGTGGGCGGTGGAGGACGAGCACCGGCGCCAGCGCCTGGCCGCCTTCGACCAGGAGCACCGCCCGTGGATCAACGTGGTCGTGCCGTGGAACCGCTACGACAGCCAGAGCCGCGCCAAGGAGGCCGAGCTGGCGCGGCGGCTGGAGGAGACCCTGCCCGTCAAGATGCGGCAGGGCCGGGCCGCGTGCCGGGCCGCCGCCAACGGCGTGGCCAGCCTGGAGACGCTCGGCCAGATCCTCCCGCAGGTCGTCGAGGCCGCCGCCCAGCAGTTCCTCAGACACGCCCAGGTGTACCTGCCGGCCGGCAACACCCAGATCGAACGGCCCCGGCTGCTGGGGCCCATGGGAATGGGCGGGCCGCCCGCCCCACCGAGAGTTCCCTTCCCGACCGAGACGCAGGACGACGCACACGACGGCGAGCACGAAGAACACAGCGACGACAGCAACGACACCGATCGGGGGGACGCCGATGACAGCGAGTCGTGACAGCGAAGACAGCCGTGACGGACGCATCGTCACCTTCTACTCGTACAAGGGCGGCACGGGCCGCACCATGGCGCTCGCCAACACCGCCTGGATCCTCGCGGCCAACGGCAAGCGGGTCCTCGCCGTGGACTGGGACCTGGAGGCCCCGGGCCTGCACCGCTTCTTCCACCCCTTCCTGGACCCGTCCACCCTCGGGGCCACCACCGGGGTCATCGACCTCATCAGCGAGTACGCGTGGGCGGCCACCAGCCCGGTGCAGCGCGCCGACGACTGGCACCGGGACTACGCGCGGATCCAGCCGCACGCCGTCTCCCTCACCCCCGAGACCCTCGGCTGGGAGTTCCCGGACGGCGGCACCCTGGACTTCGTCTCGGCGGGCCGGCAGAACCGCGAGTACTCCGCGACCGTCTCCACCTTCGACTGGGACAACTTCTACGACCGGCTCGGCGGCGGGCTCTTCTTCGACGCCTTACGGGAGGACATGAAGAGCAACTACGACTACGTCCTGATCGACAGCCGGACCGGCCTCTCCGACATCGCGGACATCTGCACGGTCCACCTCCCGGACATCCTGGTGGACTGCTTCACCCTCTCCGACCAGTCCATCGACGGCGCCGCCTCGGTGGCCCGGCAGATCGACGAGCGGTTCAACGACCGGGGCATCAAGATCTACCCCGTTCCGATGCGCATCGACGAGGGCGAGAAGGAGAAGGCGGACGCGGGCCGGGCGCTGGCCCGGATCAAGTTCGACCGCTTCCCCAACGGACTGGTCGGGGACGAACTCACCTCCTACTGGGGCGCGGTGGAGATCCCCTACCGTCCCTACTACGCCTACGAGGAGACCCTGGCCACCTTCGGCGACGAGGCCGGGCTCACCAACTCCCTGCTCTCCGCCTTCGAGCGGCTCACCACCGTGGTCACCGAGGGCGCCATCACCTCCATGCCGGTCATCGGCGAGGAGGTGCGCCTGCGCATCCGGGACGCCTTCACGCGCCGCCGCCCCGCGCTCCCCGCCGACCTGTTCCTCTCCTACGTCGCCGAGAACCGGATGTGGGCCGACTGGATCGAGTCGGTGCTCACCCGGGCCGGCTTCCGCGTCGTCCCGAGGGACGTGTCCGCCGAACGGACCCCCGGCACGGAGGCCGGGGACACCATCGGCGGTACGGGCATCAGCGTCGACAACGCCGCCCGGACCGTGGTGCTGCTCTCCAGCGCCTACCTCAAGTCCGCCCGGGCCGTGGACGTGTGGGAGCGGGCCGCCGCCGAGGACCCGACCGGGGGTCGGCGCCATCTGGTGGCGCTGCGCGTGGGCGACGTACGCCTGGCCACTCCCTACATCGACCGCAATCCGGTGGACCTGTTCCGCCTCGACGAGGTGCACGCGACGAGCGCGCTGCTGCGCGCGGTGGAGCGGCCGGCGGCCCTGACCGACACCGTGGCCAGTGCCTCCCAGCCAGGCCCGCGCTTCCCGGGGACCGTCCCGAAGATCTGGAACGCGCCGCCCCGCAACCCCGGTTTCACGGGGCGTTCCATGGTGCTGGAGCGGATGCGCGACCAGCTCGGCGGCGGTATCTCGGTGGTGCTGCCGCAGCCGCAGACCCTGTTCGGTCTCGGCGGCGTCGGCAAGACGCAGGTGGCGCTGGAGTACGTCCACCGGTTCATGGCCGACTACGACCTGGTGTGGTGGATCTCCTCGGAGCAGACCGACGACGTGGTCGCGGCCCTCGCGGAGCTGGCCGTACGCCTCGGCGCGCAGACCGGCGAGGACATGGCGGCCGCCTCGCAGGAGGCGATCGACCTGCTGCGGCGCGGGGTGCCGTCCTCGCGCTGGCTGCTGGTCTTCGACAACGCGGACGACCCGGAGACGCTCAAGCGGTTCTTCCCGCCGGGCGGGCCGGGCCACGTGCTGGTGACCTCGCGCAACCAGTCCTGGTCCCAGTACGGCGACGCGCTCCCGGTGGACGTGTTCCTGCGCGAGGAGTCCATCGAGCACCTCCAGCGCCGGGCCCCCGGGCTCAGCAAGGAGGACGCCGAACAGGTCGCGATAGCGGTGGGAGACCTCCCGCTCGCCGTCGAGCAGGCGGGCGCGTGGATCGCGGAGACCGCGACCCCGGTGTCCGCGTACATCGAGCAGCTGGCCCAGCAGGCGGCCCGGGTGCTCGGGCTGAACCAGCCGCCGGGATATCCGGAGCCGGTGGCCGCCACCTGGAACATCTCCATCGAGCGGCTGCAGTCCCGCTCCCCCGCCGCCGTGCGACTGCTCCAGCTGTGCGCGTTCCTGGCGCCGGAGCCGATCTCGGCGAACCTGCTCTACAGCAAGGAGATGATCGACGCCCTCAAGCCGTACGACTCCTCGCTCCAGGAGAAGCTGGTGCTGGGCCGGGTGATCCGGGAGATCGGCCGGTTCGCGCTGGCCAAGGTCGACCAGGTCAGCAACAGCATCCAGGTGCACCGCCTGGTACAGGCGGTGATCCGGTCGCAGATGACGGAGGAGGAGCAGCGCGAGGCCCGGCACGCCGTCCACCGGATCCTGGCCGGCGCCCGCCCGGACGACGACGAGCCGATCGACAACCCGGAGACCTGGCCGCGGTTCAACACGATCTGGTCGCACCTGACCCCGTCGGAGGCCCGGTACTGCAAGGAGCCGGAGACCCGCAGGCTGCTGATCGACCGGGTCCGCTACCTGTGGAAGCGCGGTGACTTCAAGGCCGCGTACGCGCTGGGCGAGGAGCTGCGGGAAGCCTGGAAGGAGATGCTGGGCAACGACGACCTGCAGTACCTGTACCTGCGCTTCCACCTCTCGAACATCCTGCGCTCGCAGGGCCGGTTCGTGGAGGCGAAGGAGCTGGACGAGGTCACGCTGGAGCGGCAGAAGGCCGTCCTCGGGCCCTCGCACCCGCACACGTACATGACCATGAGCGGTCTGGCCAACACCCTGGGCGCGCTCGGCCAGTACGGCGAGGCGATGGAGCTGGCGACCGACGCGCACGAGGGCTTCAGCCAGATCTTCCACGAGGCGCACCCGCGCACGCTGGCCGCGGCGAACAACCTGGCGCTGAACCTGCGGCTCGTCGGGCAGTACACCAGGGCCCGCGAGATCGACCAGGAGGTGCACGACCTGCGCACGGAGGTGCTGGGGCCGGAGCACCCGTACACCCTGTCCTCCGCGCAGAACCTGGCCCGCGACCTGCGCGAGGTGGGCCGGTACGAGGACTCGGTGCAGCTGCTCAGCCGGACGTACGAGAGTTACAAGCGCACGCTGGGCCGGGCCTTCCCGGGCACCCTGGCGGCCGCTAAGAACCTCGCGGTGTCGCTGCGCCGGGCGGGCCAGCTGGAGGACGCGCTCCGGCTGACCACGGCCACCCGGGCCCGCTACCGGGCCAAGTACACCTCGGTCAACCCGGACCTGCTGTCCTGCGAGCTGAACCTGGCCTCGGACCTCTTCGCGACCGGGGAGCCCGGTGCCGCCCGGGACCTGGCGCAGGAGGTGGTGGACGAGTACATGAAGGTGCCGGGCGAGCGGCACCCGTACACCCTGGCGGCCGTGAACAACCTGGCGGTCTTCCACTGGGGAACGGGCGCGGCCGAGACGGCGGAGACCATGCTGCGGCAGACGATCCGGCTGATGCGGGACGTGCTGGGCGACAACCACCCGCACACGGTCTTCGCCAACCTCAACCTGGCCAACACCCGGGCCGACCTGGGCGATCCGGAGGGCGCCCTGGAGCTGGAGCGGCTCGCGGTGATGCGGCTGCGCGAGGCGCTCGGGGCGCACCACCCGGAGACCCTGGCGAGCGCCTCCAACATGGCGGTCAGCCTGGACTCGATGGGCCGCAAGGAGGAGGCGGCCCGGCTGCGCGCGGAGGCGGTCGGCGAGCTGACGCGGCTGCTGGGCGAGGACCACGGCCTGACCCGGTACGCCCGTGACGAGCGGCGGGTCCACCGCGACCTGGAGCCGCTCGCCGTGTGATCCGGAGGAGGGCGGCGGGGACCGCACCGGTCCCCGCCGCCTTCCTCCCGGATCGATCCGATCGATCCGCTCGACCCGATCGACAGCAGGGGGGCGCTGTGCCCGACAGCATGACCTTTCGAAACGAGGACCTGCCGGCCCTCTTCCACCACACCGACCAGGCGGCGATCTCCCGGCAGCGCGAGTCCACCCAGGCGACGCGCGCCCAGCTGCTGCTGCTCGTCGCGGCCGCGGCGGCCGCCGCACTGCCCACGGGCCCCCGGCTGGGCTCGTTGTACCTGTTCGGGCTGGTGAGCGTGGTCGCGTACGCCGGGGTGCTGGGCGTGGGCATACGGGCGAGCAGGCGCCGGGCCCGCCCGCAGTGGCAGCTCAACCGCAGCGCCGCCGAGTTCATCAAGTCGCTGGCCTGGCGGTACGCCGTGCACGGGGCGCCGTTCGGCAGCGACGCGGCGGGGGCGGAGGCCACGTACCGGACACGGCTGGAGGCGGGGCTGGACGAGCTGAAGAAGATGGGCTGGGAGGATCCGCGGGCCTCCGGGGCGGTCCCGGAGGGCGGGGAGATCACCGGCGCGATGTTCCGGCTGCGCGGTCTGGAGTACCAGGTGCGGCGCGAGACGTACGTCCGGGACCGGCTGATCGAGCAGCGCAACTGGTACCGGCGCAAGACGGAGGTCTCGCGGCGGGCGACGGCCCTGTGGTCGTGGACGATCGTGCTCCTGACCTGTCTGGCCCTGCTGTTCGCCCTGTTCGGGGCGTTCGGCTCGGGACCGGGGCCGAAGCTGACCGGGCTGCTGAGCACGGCGGCGGCGGCCGGCATCGCGTGGAACGAGGTGCGCCGCCACCATCCGCTGATAGAGGCACACACCCTGATCGAGCAGGACCTGGCGGCGATGATGGTCGTGATGCAGACCACCATCACCGAGTCGCAGTGGCCTTCCGCGGTGTACGAGACCGAGCGGTACGTCTCCCCGCAGCACACGGACTGGCTGGCCCGGCACAGCAGTTGAGGCGTACGTGCTGGGGCGTGGCCCGCGGGTTCAGTCCCGGGTCACGCCCTCGCGCCAGATCACGGTGACCGGCTTGCCCAGGGCCCGGGCGTAGGCGACGATCTCGGCGGTGCCGCCGTGCCCGCGCGCGGGCAGTCCGTCCCAGACGGCGACGAGCCGGTCGCAGGAGTCGGCGATGTAGGTGCCGGCGGCGTAGTAGGCCTCGTCGGTGGAGCGGGGGAAGTCCATCCGGACCTCCTGAGTGGCCCGCCGCTTGAGGCCCTGGTAGCGGGCGACGGACTCGGCGTCCTCGAAGGAGTCCTCGTAGTCCCCGCTGGGGATCACCACGGTGAGCCCTGCGCCGTATTCCAGCGCGATGGCGGCGAACAGCTGGTCCGCTCCCTCGGCGAGGCTGGAGAGGGCCTCCAACGGGCCTTCGTGGCCGCCCAGTACGGCGCGCAGGCCGCTCTCCACGTGGGCGAGCACCTCGTCCGGGATGCACCGGTGCCCCGTCACGCCGATTCGCTTCATTCGGAACCCTGCCTCCCCCGTGGACACGGACACCCTGGACATCCTCCCAGAAGGCGGGAGGACGTCCAGGGGTGCGACGGGGGCGCGTGGGTCACCGGTCTCATTGGAGCTCTCTCCCGACTGACGCCGGGAGATTCCCTGCCACGTCGCGGTGGCGGGTTTGACAGGTCGCGCCTGTCCGACGACGACCCTCCCGGCCGCCGAGGCAAGTACGAGACTCGCCCAAGCCATGCTGTCCCTCAGCGACTCCAGCTTGGCTATCGCTGAGGTCATTGATGACCGTAGCGAACTCCGGCGCTCTGCACGTCGGGTTCGAAGGATTGCGCTCACCTCCGCCGTGGGTGGCGGAGGTGAAGGGCTCGATCAGTAGACGCTGACCCCGTAGGCGTTGAGGGCCTCGACCACCGGCTGGAAGTAGGTGGTGCCGCCCGAGGTGCAGTTGCCGCTGCCTCCGGAGGTGAGGCCGACGGCGCGGGTGCCCGAGTAGAGCGGGCCGCCGCTGTCGCCGGGCTCGGCGCAGACGTTGGTCTTGATCATGCCGTAGACGATGTCGCCGCCGCCGTAGTTGACGGTGGCGTTGAGGCCGGTCACCTTGCCGCTGTGGATGCCGGTGGTGGAGCCGCGCCGGGTCACGGACATGCCGACGGTGGCGTTGACCGCGCTGGTGATGTCCTGGCTGCCGACCCCGCCGGGGTGGGCGAGCGAGGTGTTGGTGTAGCGGATCAGGCCGTAGTCGTTGTTCGGGAAGCTGGAGCCGACCGTCGTGCCGAGCGTGGTGGTGTGGGAGGAGTTGGTCCACCAGGTGCCCGCGCCGTCGGTGCAGTGCCCGGCGGTCAGGACGTAGTACGTGGTGCCGCTGCGCACGTTGAAGCCGAGGGAGCAGCGCCAGCTGTTGGCGTAGATCGCGTCGCCGCCGGTGATCAGCTTGGACAGCTTGCCGGGGGTGCGTTCGACGCGCACGGCCCCGGCGTCGGCTCCGGCCTCGCGCTTGATCCTGGCGATGTCGGCGGCGGAGACCGTGGAGTCGGCGGAGACCACGAGGGTTCCGGTGGCCGGGTCGGTGTACCAGGCGGTGCCGGCGACGTCGGCGCGCAGTACGGATGCGCGTGCGGAAGCCAGTCGCGCCTCGCTGAAGCCGCCGTCCTGCGGCTTGGCGCTCGCAGCGCTGGGAGCCGCGAGTGCTGCCACGGCGGCCAGGCCGGTGGCCACCGCGAGCAGCCTGGTACGGGTGATGCGCTTGATCCTCACTTATCGTCCTCCTGGAGAGGTTCGGGGGGCCCGGCAGCCGTGGGGGGGCGCCAGCGCCCGTGAGGCGCAGTCGGGGGCATGGCCGGCGCATGAATTCTAGCCGTGCCCCTGACAAGCGCTGTCGGGAGTGTCCTGTCGTCAGATACCGGTCGCAAGGGCGCCTTTCAGCCGCCGCTCGCCGGCCGCCACCTCGAAGGGCAGCGTGTTCCCGGGGGGTGGGAAGGGGCAGATGAAGTGGTCCGCGAAGGCGCAGGGCGGCAGCAGGGCCCGGTTCAGGTCGACGGTGATCGAGCCGTCCTCTCCCGGGACGCCCGGCTTGAGGAAACGGAACCGGTAGCTGGAGCGTCCGCCGGTGGCGTCGCCGAAGACGGCCCAGAGGCTGCCGTCGTCCTCGTCGACGGCGACCTGGAGGGTGTGCTCGACCCCGCCGAAGCGGAAGGACAGCTCACCGCCGAGGCCGAGTCCGCGCGCCTGCCCGTCGACGTTGTCCACCTGGACGGTCCGCTGCTCGCCGTACGGCTTGAACCGTCCGGGCAGGACGAATGCGGGATCGTACGGGGTCGCCTCGATCCCGCCGAAGGCGCTGCGGGCCTCGGATCCGGGGTCGAAGACGCGGACCGCCCACTCCCCTTCGCGCCGGAGCACGACGAGCCGCGTGTCTCCCGCCGTGAGCCGGGAGCGCGAGGGCGGGCCCTCGTCGGCGGCGAGTACCGCGTCACCGGTGAAGGGTTCGCCGTCGAGCGACAGGGAATCCCCGGGGGCGGCCGTCAGCTCCACCGAGCCGCCGGCTGTGCGCCACTGCCCCGGAACGGCCGGAATTCGACCTTCCGGGTAGTCGGCGAGCCAGTGGGTTCCGATCAGCGCGAGGGGACCGTAGGGGGCGGCCACGACGGCCACCCGATGCTCGTGCCATGCGTGCCAGGCGGCCTGCGGATCATTTGCGTCAACGCTCATGCCGCTCAACCCTTCCACGCCGGTCCGGACGGAAACCCCGGGTGAACCCGGGGTACGCCGTCCGGACCTGCGGAATCCGAAAGGGGGTCAGCAGCCGCAGTCGCAGCCGCAGTCGCAGCCGTCGCAGCAGCCGCCGTCACCGCAGCAGTTGCAGTTGCTGCAGCAGTCACAGCTGTCGCAGCAGTCGCCGGCGTCGCACCACGGTTCCTTGCGCTCCCGGGACCACGGGCCTTCGTGCTCGGCGCAGCACAGCTGGCAGGTGCAGAACAGCCCAATGGCCACCGCGCAGCCGGCGAGCAGCCCGCGCCGCGGCCTCTGCGGGGGCAGACCGCCCCATCCGCCACCGCCGCCACCGCCGCCGGGCCCCATGGGCGGGGGCATGCCCGGCCCGCTCGGAGCCTGCGGCGCGCCCGGGGCGTAGGGGTTCGAGCCGTACGGCGCGCCGCCGGACTGGGGGCTGCCCGCGTACGGGTTCGCGGCGTACGGCCCGCCGCCCTGCCCGACCGAGTTCGTCGCGGCGTGCCCGTGTCCGCAGCTGCTCGTGCCGAAGGCCCGGTCCACCGAGGTGCGCAGCTCGTGCACCAGAAGCCGGTGGGCGAGCCCGGCGTCCGTGAACTCGACCTCGCGCAGTGCGAGCCGGATGCCGTGCAGCGCGTCGTCGCACAGCCTGCGCGCCTCGGTGAGGGAGGTGCCGGTGGCCGTGAGCGGGTTCCAGGCGCCCGCGACGGCGTCCGCGCCCTGGTCCTCCACCGCGTCGAGCAGGTGCGCGAGCCGCCCGAAGTACCGGCCCGCCTCGGCGAGCGCGGTGGCGTTGCCTGGCCGTCCGGCGAGCTGGGCGGTATGGGCGAAGGCGGCCGCCGTCGCGGTCTCCGTCGGCTCGGTCACGACGAGCACGGACGTGCCGAGGCCGGCGAGGGTCTCGATGCCGGCCTGCCGGTCCACGGCGTCGACGAGCACCGCCGTGTCGAAGCCGAGCGAGGCCCCGGTCCGGGCGCCGGCCCGGTCCCAGCCGCGGGCCACCTTGCGGGCGGCCATGGCGATGGGGGCGCGGGCCAACAGCCCGTCCCGGTCCGCCACGTGGTCCCGTACCTTCGCCGAGGCCAGCACGAGCGAGACGGCCGCGGCGAGCCGGGCGCCCTCGCCGTTGGCCACGGAGGCGGTGCGCATCCCGCGCAGGGGGCAGGGGCCCGCGGTGCGCCGGGAGCCGGCCGCCGGACCCGACTGAGCGTCCGTCAGAACGGAGACGAGCAGCCCGTCGTAGTTGGTGACGATCCTCGCGAACTGGCCGTGGTCACCCCGAAGTGCCAGGCAGAGCCCGCAGAGATGGGCCATCCACTCCGCCTTGAACCGCTCTCCGAGCCGGTGCGTGCATGGTCTGACGATGCCGAACAAAACCGCTTCCCCCGTGTGTCGTACGCGTGCCTGCGGGGCATCGTACCGACCCCGCGCCATCACCCGTACGCCGCAATCGCTCACCCATTCGGCGGCAGCAGTCGTATTTTCACTCAGACAGCAGTGGTAGCTGCCAGGATCCTTGTCCGTGCAACGCATGTTCTGCACCAGTACCGTCACGAAACCCCTGCGCGGCGGCTATCCACTTGGCGCGTTGTCAGCATCATGGACGAGCATAGGGGCAGCGGCGAAAAGACAGACTGACCGCGATGAAAGGAGGCAGTCCATGGGTTCGGTGCGCAAGGCGAGTGCCTGGCTGGGTCTCGTGGAGGACAGCGACGACGAGCGTTACTACGACGACGAGTACGCGGAGGCGGTGGAGCGCCAGCACGGTTCGGTGTCCGGCCCCGGCGACCAGTGGGTCACCGACCCGCGGGTCAAGGTGGCTTCCGAGTCGGCGGTGGAGCACGGCCGTCGGATCGCCACGGTCACCCCGGACGGCTTCCGTGACGCGCGCGGCATCGGCGAGCTGTTCCGCGACGGCGTCCCCGTCATCGTGAACCTGTCCTCGATGGACCCGGGCGACGCGAAGCGCGTCGTCGACTTCGCGGCCGGACTGACCTTCGGGCTGCGCGGATCCATCGAGCGGGTGGCGACCAGGGTCTTCCTCCTGACCCCGGCCGACACCCAGATCGTCAGCGGCGAGCCCGCCGGCCGCTCACGCGACTTCTTCAACCAGAGCTAGGCAGGGCCCTCACCGGAAGGCGTCGAGCCCGGTGAGCGCCTTGCCCAGCACCAGTTGGTGCATCTCGACGGTGCCCTCGTAGGTGAGGACCGATTCGAGGTTGGTGGCGTGCCGCATGACGGGGTATTCGAGGGAGATCCCGTTGGCACCGAGGATGGTCCGCGCGGTGCGACAGATATCGATGGCCTCGCGGACGTTGTTGAGCTTGCCGAAGCTGATCTGCTCCGGCCGCAGGGTGCCCGCGTCCATCCGCCGGCCCAGGTGGTGGGCGAGCAGGATGCCCTTGTGGAGTTCGAGGGCCATGTCCGCGAGCTTGGCCTGGGTGAGCTGGAAGCCCCCGATCGGCTTCCCGAACTGCTCCCGAGTCCTGGCGTAGTCGAGCGCGGCCTCGAAACTGGCGCGCGCCGCGCCCATGGATCCCCAGACGATCCCGTACCGCGCGTGGCTGAGGCAGCCGAGCGGACCCTTGAGCCCGGTCACTCCCGGCAGCACCGCATCGGCGGGCAGCCGTACGTCGTCCATGACCAGCTCGCTCGTCACGGACGCCCGCAGGGACCACTTGTGCTTGATCTCCGGCGCGGAGAACCCGGGGGTCTCGGTGGGCACCGCGAACCCGCGGATCCCCTCGTCGGTCTGCGCCCACACGACGGCGACCGCGGCCACGGACCCGTTGGTGATCCACATCTTGCGCCCGTTCAGGACCCAGTCGGCGCCGTCGCGCTTGGCGTAGGTCCGCATCGCGGCGGGATCCGACCCGACATCGGGCTCGGTCAGCCCGAAGCAGCCGATCAGCTCACCGGCCGCCATCCCGGGCAGCCAGCGCTGCTTCTGCTCCTCGGAGCCGTACTTCCAGATCGCGTACATGGCCAGCGAGCCCTGCACGGAGACCAGCGAACGGATCCCGGAGTCGGCGGCTTCCAGCTCCAGGCAGGCGAGCCCGTACTGGACGGCGCTGGCCCCGGCGCACCCGTAGCCGGTGAGGGACATCCCGAGCGCCCCGATGGAACCGAGTTCCCGGGCCAGCTCCCGGATCCCGGGCAGCTCGCCGCTCTCGTACCACTGGGCGACGTACGGCAGCACCCGGTCGGCGGCCCAGCCACGGACGGTGTCCCGGATGGCGAGGTCCTCGGGCCCGAGGAGTTCGTCGAGCCCGAGCGGATCGGTGGGTACGAAGGACACGGGGCCTCCACTTCGAGGCCCCGCCGCACACGCCCCACCGGCCGCGCGCGGCCCCTGTCGACCGGCGCGACCGGCCGGGCCGGCGGAACCTAGCAGCGCAAGTTTTGCGCGGTACCGCTGACGCTAGCGAGCCCGACCGGCCAAAATCCAGCCCCGCCGGGCAATCCGGCCCGGCCGGGCAAATCCAGCCCCGCCGGCGTTTGAGGCGCGGGGCCCGGGGCGGAGCCCCGGCAGCGGCGCGGCACCCGCAGACCCCGCCCGTGCCGGCGCAACCAAACGGCGGAGCCCCGACGGCGGCGCCGCACCCGACGACTCAGCCCGCCTGCTCCACCACCGGGGACGGACACGGCTCGCCCTTGGCCTGCGCCGGCACGGCGATCCGCACCGACGGCGCGGCCTCCGCCTCCGGCTCACCGCCGGACGGCACCCCGCACTCCATGACCTTCGGCAGCTTCAGCGCCATCACCGCCCCCGCGAACAACAGCCCCGCGCTCACCACGAGAGTGACGTGCAGCCCGTGCACGAACGACTGCCGCGCCGCCGCGTGCAGCGAGGCCCCCGCCGCCCCGCCGAGGTGCGCGGCGATCTGGTAGGCCTCGCCCAGGGAATTGGCCGCGCCCGCCGAGTCCGCCGCCGCGACCCCCGGCACGTCCGCCAGCCCCGGCCGGTACGCCGCGTTCATCACACTGCCCAGTAGTGCGATGCCCATGCCCGCGCCGAGCTGGTACGAGGTCTCGCCGATCGAGGCCGCGCCGCCGGCCGTCGCCGCCGGGGCCTCGCTCAGCATCGACTCGTACGCCGCGAACAGCGTGGTCTGCAGCCCGAAGCCGAGGAGCACGAAGCCCACCGTCAGCAGTACGGGCCGGTCGTTCTGCCCCATCAGCGTCAGCAGCAGCACGGCGAGCGCGGTGAGCACGAAGCCCAGGGACACCATCGTGCGCGGCCCGATCCGGGCCAGGGTGTACGAGCCGGTGGCGCCCGCGGCCATGGCGGCGAAGGTGAGCGGCAGCAGCCGCAGGCCGGTCTCCAGCGGGCTCAGGTCCAGCACCAGCTGGAGGTACTGCACCGCGATCAGCTCCAGGCCGACCAGCGCCAGCATGGCCAGCACGATGCAGCCGACGGAGGTCGAGAAGGCGGCCCGGGAGAACATCCGCATGTCGATCAGCGGGTGCTCGCGCCGCCTCTGGCGCCGTACGAAGAGCACGAGCAGCACCGCGCCGAGCGCGAGCGGCACCAGGGCCTGCGGGTCGAGCAGGTGCCGTTCCGCGCCGAGCCGCTTGATCCCGAGCACCGCGCCGAGCACGCCGGCGGCGGCCATCAGCGCGCCCAGCACGTCCCACGGTCCGTCCGCCGCGCCGCGCGACTCCGGCAGCAGCCAGCGTCCGAGCGGCAGGATCAGCGCCATCAGCGGGATGTTGATGAGGAAGACGGATCCCCACCAGTAGTGCTGGACGAGGAAGCCGCCGAGCACCGGCCCGCTGGCGGCGCCTATCGCTGCGACGGCGGTCCAGATGCCGATGGCGAGCGCCCTCTCGCGCCGGTCGGGGAAGACCTGGCGGAGGATCGACAGGGTGGCGGGCATGATCATCGCCCCGCCGATGCCGAGCAGGGCGCGCGCGGCGATGAGCACCTGGGCGTTGTCGGCGAGGGCGGCCATGGCCGAGGCCACACCGAAGAGTCCGTACCCGAGGAGGAGGATGCGCCGGCGGCCGACCCGGTCGCCGAGGGTGCCGAAGAGGATCAGGAGCGCGGCGCAGACCAGCGGGTAGGCGTCGACGATCCACAGCAGCTCCTGCGAGCCGGGCCGCAGGTCCTCGGTGACGGAGGGCACGGCCACGTGCAGGATCGTCGCGTCGAGCGCGACGAGGACCAGGCTGACGCAGAGCACGGCCAGGACGACCCAGCGGTTGGTTCCGCCGGAGGCGGCGCAGAGCCGCTGCCAGGGGGAAGGGGCCTTGACCCCGGCCGCGTTCGTCCCCGACATGCATGTACCTCCCAGGTGATCCCTCGGGCTCGGCGGACCAGCGTCTTGTGGAGCCACGGGGGGTGGTGCGCTGTGCGGCGTCCAACGGGGTCCGGCATCGACACGCGAGTGAACGATCAGCGTACGCGAGTTCGCCTGCCCGGCACGTGGCCAAGCTCTCATCCCGGCGGCGCCCTCCGTGTGGTGTGCACCACTCCCCTCCACCCGCCGCCTCCCCCGCGTACACGCGCGCTCACGGTCCGCAGTTCCCGCCGGCTCCGCGTTCCGGGCGGCAACCCGGGCCACCGGCCGCCGCCACCGATAATCATGCCCGTGAAGGATCTTGGATTTCGCCGGGCCGCGCCCGCGCTCGCCGTCTTCGCGGCTGTCCGGCTGCTCGGGCTGGCGGTGCTCGCGGTGTGGTGCGCGGCGGCCGGCAGCAGCCCGCACACGCTGCTGTCGGCCCGCTGGGACTCGCTCTGGTACGCCCGCATCGCCGCGGAGGGGTACGGGTACGAGGTGGCCCTCCCCAACGGGGACGTCCACTCGAACCTGGCGTTCTTCCCCCTGCTGCCCTGGCTGGAGCGGCTGGTGTCGGCGCCGACCGGGCTGTCGTACGGCTCCGCGGGCCTGGTGGTGTCGGTGGTCGCCGGGCTCGCGGCGGCCTGGGGGATCTTCGCCGTGGCCGACCTGGTGCACGGCCGGCGCGTCGGGGTGTTCGCCGTCGGGGTCTGGGCGGCGCTGCCCGTCGGGATCGTGCAGTCGATGGCGTACAGCGAGTCGCTCTTCACCGCGCTCGCGGCCTGGGCCCTGTACGGGGCCCTGCGCGGCCGATGGCTCACGGCGGGGCTGCTCGCGGCGGCGGCGGGGCTGACCCGCCCGGTCGGGGCCGCGGTGGTCGCGGCGGTCTGGGTGGCCGTCGTACTGGCCTGGCGGCGCGGGGAGCGGTCGTGGCGGATGGCGGTGGGCGCGGTGCTCGCCCCGGCGGGCGCGGCGGCGTACGTGCTGTGGGTCGGGGCGCGCACCGGGGGCGGGCTGCTCGGGTACCTGGACGTGCAGGGCGGCTGGGGCAACGGCTTCGACGGCGGCTGGGCCTTCGCCCGGTTCATCGGGGGGAAGCTGGCCTCGTCCGCCTTCCCCGCCGGGGTGGGGCTGATCGCGGGGGTCGTGCTGGTGCTGTGGCTGTACGGGAAGTGCGTACGGCAGCGGCAGCCGGCGCCGCTGCTCGTGTACTGCGGGATCGTCGTGGCGCTGGCGCTGTGCGCCTCCGGGTACTTCGGCTCGAAGCCCCGGCTGCTGCTCCCGGCCTTCCCGCTGCTGCTGCCCGTCGCCCTGGCCCTGGCCAGGTGGCGGACGCCTCGGGCGGGTGCGGTCCTGGGCGCGGCGGCGCTGGCCTCGGCGGTGTACGGGGCGTTCTGGCTGAACGGCTCGGGGCCCCCGTAGAGCCCGGGCCCCGCCGAAATGGAAACGGCCCGCGGAAACGACCCGTGGAAACGATCCTCCCGCATAAAGCTCGGATAAGCGCCTGAAACAATTACCGGAACGGCGGATCAAGGCCTCCTCAACCGCTGCCGAAATAACCGGAATTAAGTCTCGCGTGAGACCAACTCCACATCACATGGTCATCACAAAGCCCGCGATTCGCCCGGCCTGAGCATCGGCGCGCGGTAACGTCGATTGAGTGCGTACCGATCAAATCCTGACCCGTCTGGAGCGGGTGTTCGCCCGGCTGGACCGGGAACCAGAGCGACCGGCTCATCTGCAAACCCCGCAGATGAGCCGGCACCGCGTCGTACTCCTGGGATCGACCCTCGCCTTCTACCTCGCGATCGTGGTGGCCGTACTGACCACGTCCTGGCTCGTCCGCCTGGACTGGCAGGTCATGTTCTTCCGGCCCTACGAGCAGTGGCCGCAGGTGCACGCGTTCCTCGACTACCTCGTCGTGCTCGGCCAGCGCGGGCCCACCGCGGTCATGGTGGCCGCCTGGCTCGGCTGGCGCTCCTGGCGGCAGCACACCCTCCGCCCGCTGATCGCCCTCGGCGTGGCGCTGCTGCTGCTCAACATCACCGTCGGGGCCGTCAAGCTCGGCCTCGGCCGGCTCGGTCCGCACTACGCCACGGAGATCGGCTCGGCCGAGCTCTTCGCGGGCGGCGATATATTTCCTTCCGGCCACACCGCCAACGCCGTTGTGACCTGGGGGATCCTGGCCTATCTGGCCTCCACCGTGATCACCCGGCGGGTGTTGTCCGTGGTGTCCGCGGTCGTCTCGCTGAGCGTGGGCGCCACCACCGTGTACCTCGGCACCCACTGGGTCAGCGACGTGCTGCTCGGCTGGTCCGCGGGTCTGCTGATCCTGCTGGCCCTCCCCTGGTTCGAGCCGCTGATCGCCCGTTCCGAGGCGTACGTCTTCGAGCTGCGCGAGCTGCTGCGCCGCCGCGCGGAGACCGGAAGGATGCCCGCGCCGGTCGTCAGCGCGCTCACCCCGCTGCTCTCCGCGGGCGGCAAGTGGCAGCTGCGGCCCGTCGGCGACCCGGCCGTGGAGCCGGCCGCGGGACCCCTCCCGCAGCCTGTCGCGGCAGGGGCCGCCACCGCGGTCGCCGCGCACTCCCCCGCGCCCCGGCCGGCCGCGCACG
Organism: Streptomyces sp. NPDC096339; assembly: GCF_044762985.1. Taxonomy (NCBI): domain Bacteria; kingdom Bacillati; phylum Actinomycetota; class Actinomycetes; order Kitasatosporales; family Streptomycetaceae; genus Streptomyces; species Streptomyces sp. NPDC096339. The sequence goes on from NZ_JBIWFI010000018.1 coordinate 100,990, forward strand.
TGTCCGGACGCCAGCACGTGATCCGCTCCGAGCGGACTCCGGTCACCCCGGTCGGCAGCCGCCGCCCGGCACACGGCGAGCGGGCTCCCGCCCGCGGGACGGCGGCCGCCGCGGCCCGTCCCGTGGCGGGCGGCTGAGCGCCCCGGCGCGGGGGCGGTACGCACCACCTCATCCCGCGACATGAAGGCGGGCCGGGTCACAGACCCGGCCCGCCTTCGCCGTTCGTCAGCGCCACGCCCGGACGTTCGTCCGTCCCGGGTCACGCTTGTGTCACAGAATATCTACAACTCCCATTTGTTTTACGGCCTGCGGCACGCCCGCCGTGCAGACCCTCCGGAATTCCCCCCGAGAACCGTCGCAATTCCTCCGGGGATTGCCGCCGTCCCGTTGGACCGGGGGTTGGACCAGACCAGCTGAATGCCCCTCAGGACCGCTACATTTCCTTCACTTCTCCTGCTTCCACGGCCCGTCCCAGGAGATCCCGCGCGGCCCTGATCCGGTCGGTCAGCTCCGGCGGCTCGACCACTTCGAACTCACAGCCGAGCAGCATGACGTGAATCACCAGAACGTCCAGGCTCACCGCCCCGGTGCGCAGCAGGCAGCTGTTCCCGTCGACCGGTTCCAGGGCTCCGTCGCTCGGCCCGATGATCCGGGCCGCGTCCTGCGCGGACATCTTCAGCCGCACCACCGCGCGGGCCGCGTAGGCCCGCTGTGACACACCCTGGGAGACGTACGCGGCCAGGTCCTCGGACGGCGGACGGCGCGGGCCGAACCGCGGCCCGTGCGGGGGTCTGGGCTCGATGCGGTCGGCGCGGAAGGTCCGCCAGTCCTCCCGCTCCACGTCCCAGGCGACCAGGTACCAGCGGCGCTCGGTGCACACCAGCCGGTGCGGCTCGACCGTCCGGCGGGTGGCGTTGCCCCCGTGGTCCCGGTACTCGAAGCGGAGCCGCTCGCCGTCCCGGCAGACGGCGGCGAGCTCGGCCAGCACCGAAGGGTCCACGGTGGACCGCTCGGCGCCGCGCAGCATCGGCACGGTGAACTCGTTCAGCGCCGACACCCGCCGCCGCAGCCGCGAGGGCAGCACCTGCTCCAGCTTGGCCAGGGCCCGTACGGAGGCCTCCCCGATGCCCTCGACCCCGTTCCCGGCGGCGGTGCGCAGCCCGACGGCCACCGCCACGGCCTCGTCGTCGTCGAGCAGCAGCGGCGGCAGCTCGGCCCCCGCGCCCAGCTGGTAGCCGCCTCCGGTGCCGGGGCTGGCGTTCACCGGGTATCCGAGTTCCCGCAGCCGGTCCACGTCCCGCCGGACCGTCCGCGGTGTCACCCCGAGCCGGTCCGCGAGGTCGGCGCCGGTCCATTCGCGGTGGGCCTGCAACAGGGACAGCAGGCGCAGCAGTCGTGCGGAGGTCTCGAGCATGCCCAGAGTCTGCCGGCGGGCCCCGCAGGCCGTGCGCCACGGGTTTCAGCGGGGCGGCGGTTTCAGCAGGGCGGCGCCGGGGCCGGCTCGCCGCTGAGTCCGATCAGTCCGCACAGGCTCTTCAGCGAGACCTTCCAGACCCCGTCGTCGAGCACCGAGATCCCCTTGCTGTCGGCCAGCGCCGGGGAACCGGAGACCAGCAGGTCGTAGGTCACCGTCGCCTGGGTCGGGGAGGTGAAGGCGATGTTCTTGACCTTCGCGGAGGTCTTGTCCGCGTTGGGAAGGTGCTCGAGGCCTGCCAGCAGCGGCTCCAGGAAGTCGCCGTGCTCCAGCACCGCGGCCTTCTCGGCGGTGGACGACTTGGGGTCGAAGAAGAGGACCCAGTTCTTCTCTATCTGCGCCTTGGCCGCCGCGGGATCGGCCGGGCCGTCTGCGGTGGGTACGACCGCCGAGCCGGCCGCCGGCGGGGCGGCCACTACGGCATCCGCCGCCGAGGCGGCTCCGGCGAGGGCCGGCGCGACCAGCAGCACTGCGACCGCCGCCAGCCCCGCGGCACGCGGGTGTCTTCTCTGGCCCATCTGGCTCACCACCGTCCAAGCCGGGGACTCGACGCTTCCAGCGTCAGCGCCCCCACCTCACCGCGCAACCCAGCCCCGCCGCGGGTGATTCCAGCCCCGCCGGCGTTTGAGGCGCGGGGTCCGGGGCGGAGCCCCGGCGGCGGCGCCGCAGCCGGGGCTCCTCGGGCGGCCGGGCCCGCGCACCGCGCCTCCGCACGGCAGCGGTCAGCGGCGAGGCGGCGCCGGAGCGGCAGGCGCCGGAACCACGGCCGGCGCCGGCTTCGCCACCGGCGGCGCCGCGGCCACCGGCGGCGCCGCGGCCACCCGCCCCGGAATCACCAGCAGCATCCCGATCCCGATCACCCCCGGCCGCGCCCCGACCACCGCCCGGTTCGCCGCGTACAGCGCCTGCCAGCCGCCCACCACCCCGTACCGGCGGGCGATCCCGTACAGGGTGTCCCCGGCCCGCACCGTGTGCATCCGGCCCGCCAGTCCGTACCGCTTCGAGCACACCGGCCACGCGTCCCACCCCTGCCGGGCGAGGACGTCCTGCGCGACCCTGATCTGCTGCCCGCGGCTCGCGAGGTCGGCCCGCTTGGCGAACGCCAGCCCGCCGTACTCCTCCCACGTCGGCTGCCAGAACTGCAGCCCGCCGTAGAAGCCGTTGCCGGTGTTGACCGCCCAGCGCCCGCTGCTCTCGCAGTCGGCCACGCAGTCCCAGGGCCACTCCCCGCCCGGCCCGCAGTCACCGGGCCCCTTCCCGATCAGTCCGGGCGAACCGGGGTGTGCCACCCCCGCGGGCCCGGGAGCGGGCGGTGGCGGGGCCGCTGCCGCCGCCCCGGAGGGGAGTACGAGCACCAGCACGGCGGCAGCGGTGACGGTGGCGGCTGCGCCGATGGCGCCCCGCCGGATCCCGAGGTTGGGCATCGCGTCACGCTACGCGCGGCCCCGCCGCCCTCCCGCCCCGCCGCGCCGCGCGCCTGCGCACCCCACCCGGTCGGCCGACCGCACCGCCTCCCCCAAACGACCATCCCCGGGCACCAACTGCGCACAAACAGAAAAGAGTTCGCACGAAAGCAAAGCCCCGGTCGGACGGTTCACTCTTCCGGGGGCCCGGTTCGATTCCGTTCCCTCCAATGGCGTGACCCCGGCCGCCGATCCCCCGTTGAGCCCGGCGAGCCGGGATGCGCCCGGCCCGCACCTATGCCGAGGAGCCACCCCGTGCCGCGCATGCTCGACGTCAGTGATGAGGTACGTGCCGAGATCGGTGACGAAGAAGCCGAGAGGCTGCTCGTCGGCGACGACGCACCGCGCAGTTACGACTGCACCTCCTGCCGCACCCCCGGCGACCCCGAGAGCGACCGCACCAGCACGGTGCTGTTCGTCGGCGAGGAGACCGCCGTCCTCGCCTTCGCCCACGCCACCTGCATCCCCTCGCAGGTCGTCACCGTGTCCGAGGAGCAGCTGCAGGGCGCCGTCCGCAGCATCACCGGCGACAGCCCGGCCCCCGCCGTGCCCGTCCTGCCGCTCCCCGGTGACGGCCCGCAGAACGTGCCCGGCGGGCAGGCCGTCCTCGGCATCACCAGCGGCCTGGTCCTGATCGGCGGCGAGCTGCACCCCGCCCTGGTCGTCGAGCCGACCGCGCCGATCGCCCGCCCCGGCACCACGGGCCCCGGGGACGACTTCCTGCCGCTCCTCATCGAGCAGGGCTTCATCCCGGTCACGGACACCGCGGAGCTCCCCACCGCCCTCGGCGGCTGGTCGGTGCTGCTCGCCGGCGGGCAGCTGCACGCCGTGCTGCAGCCGGGCGCCGACGGCGGCCAGGTCGCCTGGTGGCAGGCACACCAGGCGCTGTCGGTCACCGACGGCTGGCGGACCGCCGTCAACAAGACCCAGCGGGTGCTGATCTACGCAGCCCCGGTCGGCTCCATCGGCCAGCAGCCCCGCGAGGACCTGCTGCGCGACGCCCTCGACAAGGCCGCCGCCGCGGGCAAGCTCGTGGCCGCCTCCATGCCCCTCGCGGGCACCCCGGCGGCCTGACGCCCACCGGCCCTCGAACGGCCGCCGGCCCCCTTCACCCCGGGGGGCCGGCGGTGTGCGCCGGGGGTGCGCGGTCCGTCCCGCGCACCCCCGGCTTCTTGCGTTTTGGCCCCGTTCACCCCGCATCCGCAGGGCACCGCGTTCGTTGGCTGGTACGTGCACTCATACGACTCCTCCCGCGCCCCCGCCCGTACGAGCACCGTCTCGCCCACCCCGATCTACGACACCCTGTACTCGGAGTACCTGCGCGCCTTCCGGGCTCTGCCCGGCGACCGTACGGGCGAGGAGGACCTCGGGTTCACGGCGTTCTCGTACGGGGGCGGCTACACCGGCGGCGGCAGCTCGTACGGCAGCGGCTGGAACGGTTCCGCATGGCAGCGCGTCGACGACTGGCAGCCCTCCTACACCCCGCAGCAGCCCGCCTACTCCTACGCGGGCACGGCTTCCGAGCCCGCCCCCGCATACAGCGGCGGGCGGCAGCACCAGACCGGGATGACGCACATCCCGGCGGCCCTGCCGCCCGCTCCGCGCCGGGGCTACTGACCCCGGACCGCTGCTCCCGCCCCGTACTACTTCTTCTTCTTGTACTGGGCGCCGCGCTTCTCGCGCACCCGCACCGAGATGTGGATCGGGGTGCCCTCGAAGCCGAACTCCTCGCGCAGCCGGCGCTCGATGAAGCGCCGGTAGCCGTGCTCCAGGAAGCCGGACGCGAAGAGGACGAACCGCGGCGGCTTGCTGCCGGCCTGGGTACCGAACAGGATGCGGGGCTGCTTGCCGCCGCGGATCGGGTGCGGGTGGGCGGCGACGACCTCACCGAGGAAGGCGTTCAGCCGGCCGGTGGGGATGCGCGTCTCCCAGCCCGCGAGGGCGGTCTCGATCGCCGGGACCAGCTTCTCCATGTGGCGGCCGGTGAGCGCCGAGACGTTCACCCGGGGCGCCCACGAGACCTGCTGCATCTCGGTCTCGATCTCGCGCTCGAGGTAGTAGCGGCGCTCCTCGTCGAGCTCGTCCCACTTGTTGTAGGCGATGACGATCGCGCGGCCGGACTCGACGGCCATGGTGATGATGCGCTGGTCCTGGACGCTGATCTGCTCGGTGGTGTCGATCAGGATGACCGCGACCTCCGCCTTCTCCACGGCCGCGGCCGTGCGCAGGGAGGCGTAGTAGTCCGCGCCCTGCTGGAGGTGGACCTTCTTGCGGATGCCGGCGGTGTCGACGAACTTCCAGGTGACGCCGCCGAGCTCGATCAGCTCGTCGACCGGGTCGCGGGTGGTGCCGGCGAGCTCGTTGACGACGACCCGCTCCTCCTTCGCGACCTTGTTGAGCAGCGAGGACTTGCCCACGTTCGGGCGGCCGATCAGCGCGATGCGGCGGGGGCCGCCGATGGCGGTGCCGCCGAAGGTCTGCTCGGGGGCCTCCGGCAGGGCCTCGAGGACGGCGTCCAGCATGTCGCCGGTGCCGCGGCCGTGCAGCGAGGAGACCGGGTGGGGCATGCCGAGGCCCAGGGACCACAGGGAGGCCGCGTCGGACTCGCCGCTCTGGCCGTCGACCTTGTTGGCGCAGAGCACGACGGGCTTCTTCGACTTGCGCAGCAGGCGGACGACGGCCTCGTCGGTGTCGGTGGCGCCGACCTTGGCGTCGACGACGAAGACCACGGCGTCGGCGGACTCGATGGCGTACTCGGCCTGGGCGGCGACGGAGGCGTCGATGCCGAGGACGTCCTGCTCCCAGCCGCCGGTGTCGACGACCGTGAAGCGGCGGCCCGCCCACTCGGCCTCGTACATGACGCGGTCGCGGGTGACGCCGGGCTTGTCCTCGACGACCGCCTCGCGGCGGCCGATGATGCGGTTCACCAGGGTCGACTTGCCGACGTTCGGCCGGCCCACGATGGCGAGGACGGGGAGGGGGCCGGCAGCGGCCTCCTCCAGGGCACCTTCGACGTCCTCGATGTCGAAGCCCTCTTCCGCGGCGAGCTCCATGAACTCCGCGTACTCGGCATCGCCAAGTGCTCCGTGGTCGTGCTGGTCGTTCATGAAGTCCGTTCCTCGTCGTTCGTGGTGATCGGTGGCAGCCGCGCGACGCGGTTCCACTACTAGGTCAAGTCTCGCTCAGCGCCCGGTGAGGCGCTTGGCGTCGGCCAGGTGGGCGGTCAGCCGGTCCTGGATGCGTACGGTGGCCTGGTCCAGAGCGGTACGGGTACGGCGGCCACTGCCGTCCCCGGCGTCGAAGGCCGAGCCGAAGACGACGTCGACCCGGCTCTTGAAGGCGGGCAGCCCCTTGACGAGCCGCCCCGGGGTGTCGCCGCTGCCCAGCACGGCCACCGGCACGATCGGCGCACCGCTGCGGACCGCGAAGTAGGCGAGCCCGGCGCGCAGCGAGGCGAAGTCGCCTTCGCCCCGGGTGCCCTCGGGGAAGATCCCCAGGGCGCCGCCGTTGTCGAGCACGCCGAGGGCGCGGCCTATGGCCGTCCGGTCGGGGCCGCTGCGGTCCACCTTGACCTGCCCGATCCCGTCGAGGAAGGGGCCGAGCGGGCCCACGTACGCTTCCTTCTTGATCAGGAAGTGCAGGGGTCGCGGTGCGGTGCCCATGACCATGGGGCCGTCGATGTTGTGCGAGTGGTTCACGGCGAGGATGACGGGGCCCGAGGCGGGCACCTTCCAGGCGCCGAGCACGCGGGGCTTCCACAGCCCGTACATGAGCCCGATGCCGATGCGCCTGCCGACCGCCGCGCCCTTGAGGGAGGGCGTATCGCTCACTTGCGCCCCGCCCGCTTCTCCTCGACGAGGGTCACGACGCACTCGATCACCTGGTCGAGGGTGAGCTCGGTGGTGTCGACCTCGACGGCGTCGTCCGCCTTGGCGAGGGGGGAGGTCTTGCGGCCGGAATCCGCGGCGTCGCGCTTGATCAGCGCCTCCTTGGTGGCCGCGAGGTCGGCGGCCTCCTTGCCGCGCAGCTCGCCGCTGCGGCGGGCCGCGCGGGCCTCAGCGGAAGCCGTCAGGAAGATCTTCAGGTCGGCGTCGGGCAGCACGGTGGTGCCGATGTCCCGGCCCTCGACGACGATCCCGTCGGCCTCCTCGGCCGCCTCGGCGGCGATGGAGCGCTGGAGCTCGGTGATCAGGGTGCGCACCTCGGGGACGGCGCTGACGGCGCTGACCTTGGAGGTGACCTCCTGGGTGCGGATGGGGCCGGAGGCGTCGAGGCCGTCCACGGTGATGGTGGGCGCGGCCGGGTCCGTACCGGAGACGATGGCGGGCTTGCCGGCGGCGAGTGCGATCGCCTCCGGGTCCTCGGTGTCCACGCCGTTGGTGATCATCCACCAGGTGATGGCCCGGTACTGGGCACCGGTGTCCAGGTAGCGCAGCCCGAGCTTGGCGGCCACGGCCTTGGAGGTGCTGGACTTGCCCGTGCCGGAGGGACCGTCGATGGCGACGATCACGGCTGCCGGAGCTGCGGTTTCCACGGTGCGGGCACCTTCCTGGTTAGCGCGTAGGTATGCGGGCGCGCAAAAACGCCCCTGCTCCAGGTTACCGGGCCCCGACACCCCCCGGCCCCGCCTGTCCGGCCCCCGCCTCGACCAGCCCCCACCCCACTCCGGTCCCGCCTGTCCGGCCCCCGCCTCGACCAGACCCCACCCCCACTCCGGCCCCGCCCGTCCAGCCCCGCCCTGGACGGGCCCGCCCTGTCCGGGCCCGCCCCGTCCAAGCCCGCCCCGTCCGGCCCCGCCCCGTCCGGCCCCGCCCCGTCCGGGCCCGCCCTGTCCGGCCCCGCCCCGTCCGGGCCCGCCCTGTCCGGCCCCGCCCCGTACGGGCCCCAGTCCGGTTCCGGTCCCGACCGGCGACCTCCAGCCTCGCCGGCGTTTGAGGCGCGGGGCCCGGGGCGGAGCCCCGATCTTTCAGCCTCGCCGGCGTTTGAGGCGCGGGGGTCCGGGGGCAGTGCCCCCGGCAACGGCGCCGCGCCGACCCGGACCACGCTCCGGCCCCGCCCGGCCAAGACCCAGCCCCGCCGGCGATTGAGCCGCGGGGGTCCGGGGCGGCGCCCCGACAACGGCACCCCACCCGGCCCCGCAACGGCCAGGGGCCCGGGGCTGAGCCCCGAATCTTGAGCCCCGCCGGCGATTGAGGCGCGGGGCCCCGCGGCCGCGCCCCGACAACGGCACCCCACCCGGCCCCGCCACGGCCAGCGGCCCGGGGCTGAGCCCCGAATCTTGAGCCCCGCCGGCGACTGAGGCGCGGGGCCCCGGGGCCGCGCCCCGGCAACGGCTCCGCGCGGGTTACTGCTGGCGCAGCGCCCAGCCCCGCTCCCGGAGCTCGGCCGTGAGGCCGGCCACCGCCCGCGGCTCCACCATCAACTGCACGAGACCCGCCTGCTGCCCCGTCGCGTGCTCGATCCGCACGTCCTCGATGTTGACCCCGGCCCGCCCCGCATCGGCGAAGATCCGCGCGAGCTCGCCCGGCTGGTCGGAGATGAGCACGGCCACCGTCTCGTAGACGGTCGGCGCCGCGCCGTGCTTGCCCGGCACCCGTACCCGCCCGGCGTTCCCCCGCCGCAGCACGTCCTCGATCCCGGCGGCGCCGCCGCGCCGCTTCTCCTCGTCGGCAGACTGCAGGCCCCGCAGCGCCTCGACGGTCTCCTCCAGGTCGGCCGCGATCCCGGCCAGGACGTCCGCCACCGGCCCCGGGTTCGCCGACAGGATCTCCACCCACATCCGGGGGTCGGAGGCCGCGATCCGCGTCACGTCCCTTATCCCCTGCCCGCACAGCCGGACGGCAGTCTCGTCGGCCTCCTCCAGCCGGGCCGCGACCATGCTCGACACCAGCTGCGGGGTGTGGGAGACCAGCGCCACCGCCCGGTCGTGGGCGTCCGCGTCCATCACGATCGGGACGGCCCGGCACAGGGCCACCAGTTCGAGGGCGAGGTTCAACACCTCGTGCTCCGTGTCCCGGGTCGGGGTCAGCACCCAGGGGCGGCCCTCGAAGAGGTCCGCCGAGCCCGCGAGCGGCCCCGAACGCTCCTTGCCGGCCATCGGGTGCGTGCCGATGTACGCGGTGAGGTCCACGCCGAGCTCCGCGAGCTCCCGCCGCGGCCCGCCCTTGACGCTGGCCACGTCCACGTACGCCCGCGCCACGCCGCGCCCGATCACGTCCGCCAGGGTCGCCGCCACGTGGGCCGGCGGTACGGCGACGATCGCGAGGTCGACCTGGCCCTCGAAGGGCTCGTCGGTGCCGGCGCCGAGGGCGGCTGCCGTACGGGCCTGGGCCGGGTCGTGGTCGACGAGGTGGACCGTGATGCCCCGGCCCGACAGGGCGAGTGCTGCGGAGGTGCCGATCAGTCCGGTTCCGATGACGACGGCGGTTCTCACGGGACGCTCCAGGGGTGCGTAAGGGATCAAGGACTCTGCGTGGCCAGAGTAGCCAGAGAGGGCAGCACGAGGGCCCGGCCGCCCATCCCGTGGGACGGGGCCGCCGGGCCCTCGCCTGGAGCCTGTCGTACGTCGGGGTCAGATGGCCTGTGCCTTGATGATGTCCTCCAGCGACCCGGACGGCATCCGGCCGCTCGGCGTCAGCTTGTCGACGGCCTGCGGCAGCGTCTGCGCGATCTGGTCGGCGGCCTGCTCCGGGCTGACGCCGGCCTCCTGCGCGACCTTCCGCAGGGTGTCGGCCGGCAGCGCCTCCTGGATCTGCGCGCCGCTGACGGGCTGATTGTCGCCCGTGCCGACCCAGGACTGCGCCTGGTCGACGAGTCCGGACTTGGTCAGCATGTCCAGGAGCCCGCCGAGCGGGTTGCCGTTCCCGCCGGCCTGCGCACCGCCGCCGGCGCCGCCGCCCATGAGCGCGCCGAGCAGCGAGCCGAGGATGTTGCCACCGCCTTGACCGGCTCCGGAGCCACCGAGGAGACCGCCGAGAAGTGAGCCGAGGTCGTTACCCGCCATCGTGCTGCCTTTCGAAGAGGGACCGGGCCGCGCGGACAGCGTCGTACCCGGCTTCGAGACACGGACAATCTCCCTGATAGCGGGTGGTACCGCCACCTGGTGCACGGCTCCCCCACCGCTGGGGTAGAACGATCGGCATGATCTTCCACATCGTCCCGCTCGCCGACTGGACCGCCGCGCCCGGGCTTCCGTACGCCCCGCCCTCGCTCGACTCCGAGGGTTTCGTGCACTGTTCGGCGGACCGGGCGACGGCCCTCGCGATCGTCGAGGCGCATTACCGGGAGCTGCCCGGGACCCTGCTCGCGGTGGAGCTCGACGAGGCCGCCCTGACGGCGGAGGTCCGCCGTGAGGGTGACTCCGGCGGCCGTTACCCGCACGTCTTCGGCCCGCTGAACCGGGAAGCCGTGGGACGCGTGTGGGAGGTGGTACGCACACCAGGCAGCCCTGCCGCGCTGGCCCCATGGGACCCGACCGCCCGCCCCGACGGCGCGGCGGACTTCACCTGAGGGCCGGCACAGGCCAGGATGCTGCACGCCCGACCGGCCACAGCTGAGCTGAGGAGACACCCATGAGCGACCCCACGACCACCGCCCGCCGTACCGTCCTGGCGGTGGGAGCGGCCGCCCTCGCGGGCGGCACCCTCGCCGCGTGCGGCAACAGCGAGAAGGAGCAGCCCAAGAGCGAATCGGGCAGCGCCGCCACCCCGTCCTCGGGCGGCTCGTCGTCCGCGCCGGCGGCGGACCCCAAGGCCATCGCCAAGGCGGCGGACGTGCCGGTGGGCGGCGGCACGATCCTCAAGGAGGAGAAGCTGGTCGTCACCCAGCCCACCGCCGGGTCCTTCCGCTGCTTCAGCGCGGTCTGCACGCACCAGGGCTGCCTGGTCAACAAGGTGGAGAACGGCACCATCGACTGCCCCTGCCACGGCAGCAAGTTCCAGGTCGCGGACGGTGCGGTGGCCCACGGCCCGGCCACCAAGCCGCTGCCCGAGAAGAAGATCACCGTGGCTCCGGACGGGAACATCTCGCTCGCGTAGCGCAGGCCGTGGCGCCTAACCTCTCCGGATGGACGATCTGACACTGGTACGGGACCACACGGTCTACCGGTGCGTGATGGGGTCCCGGGCGTTCGGGCTGGCGACGGAGGCGAGCGACACCGACCGGCGCGGTGTCTATCTCGCCCCGACGCCGCTGTTCTGGCGGTTCGAGAAGCCCCCCACGCACGTGGAGGGCCCTCGGGACGAGGAGTTCTCCTGGGAGCTGGAGCGCTTCTGCGAGCTCGCGCTGCGCGCCAACCCGAACATCCTGGAGTGCCTCCACTCCCCCCTCGTGGAGGAGAGCACTCCGGTCGGAGAGGAACTCCTCTCCCTGCGCGGGGCGTTCCTCTCCCGCCGCGCCCACACCAGCTTCAGCCGGTACGCGGCTTCCCAGCGCGGCAAACTCCTCGCGGACGTCCGCGTCCACGGCGCCCCGCGCTGGAAGCACGCCATGCACCTGCTGCGGCTGCTGCTGTCCTGCCGCGACCTGCTGCGCACGGGCCGGCTGACCATCGACGCGGGCCCGTACCGCGAGCGCCTGCTCGCCGTCCGCCGCGGCGAGGCCTCCTGGGAGGAGGTCGACGCCTGGATGACCCGGCTCCAGGAGGAGACCGGGGCGGCCCTCTCCACGACGCCGCTGCCCGAGGAGCCGGACCTGGCCCGCGTCGAGGACTTCCTGCTGCGCACGCGCCGCGCCGCGGCCGCGTAGCCCTCGCGCTCCTCGCCGCGTCAGCCGTGCTGCGTCCGGCGCCGTACGACGAGCTCGTCGAGGGCGTCGTACGCGGAGGCCCACTCCGGCAGCGCCGACGCGGCCTGCGCCGCGTCCAGCACCGCGTGCAGCGCCTCGAAGTCGCCGCGCACGCCGACGAGGTCCGGCCCCTGGTAGCCGCCGTGCTCGGCGGCCACCTTCGCCTCGATCAGGGCCCCGAGGTACGGCGGCGCCTCGGCCACCTCGCCGAGCAGCGTCGGCAGGTGCGCCTGCACCTCGCCCGACCGCATCAGGTGGATGCCGGTGAGCAGGGCCCGGAACGCGTAGAGCACCGGCTTGAGTTCGCGGGCCTTCTCGAAGAGCCGCCACTGGGTGTTGGCGAAGCCCCGGTAGTGGTGGGCGTGGTGGGAGGTCAGGACGCCCGGGGCCAGCGAGATCAGTTCCTCGTGCGTCGGCGTCGTGTGGACCACGAGCGGGGACAGCAGCTGTTCCAGGACGTAGCCGTTGCGGTTCAGCATCAGCCGGACGAACTTGCGCAGGTCGTGCGTGACCAGGTCCATCTCCACGTCGTCCCGGTCCCACATGCGGGTGCGGGTCTCCTCCGGATCGCGCAGCCCGAGGAGGGCCGCCGCCGGGAGCAGGTGCGCGCCCCGCAGGTCGACGTCGGAGTCCCTGGAGGGGAATCCGTACAGGTGGGCGCCCGAGACCGTGGCGAAGAGCAGCGGGTCGGGCTGCTCCGCCACGACGGGGGCGAGGTCGAGACTCAGTGCGTCCAGCATGGATCAAGCATCCCAGAGGGTCCCGAAGGCCAGGAGTTCGTCCCGGTACTCGATGCGGCCCTCCCAGTCACGGGGCCAGACGTCCGCGCCGAGGTGGGCTCCCGCGAAGGCTCCGGCGAGGCAGGCGATGGAGTCCGAGTCGCCCTTGGTGCAGGCCGCGCGGCGCAGGGCGAGGATCGGCTCGTCGGGGAAGAGCAGGAAGCACTGGAGCGCGGTGGCGAGGGCCTCCTCCGCGATCCAGCCGTCGCCGGTGGTCAGGCAGGGGTCCGTTTCCGGGGACGGGCTGCGCAGGGCGGCCGCCAGCCGGTCCAGGACCGCCAGGCACTCGTCCCAGCCGCGCGCGATGAAGGACTCCGGCGAGGCGTCGGAGGCGGTCCGCATCCACAGGTCGCCCAGCCAGCGCTCGTGGTAGCGGGTGCGGTTCTCCAGGGCGTACGAGCGCAGCAGCCCGACCAGGCCCGTCACTTCGGTGCCGACGGCCAGCAGGTGGACCGCGCGGGCCGTCAGGTCGGAGGCGGCCAGTGCCGTCGGGTGGCCGTGGGTGAGGGCCGACTGGAGCTGGGCCGCGCCCGCCCGTTCCTCGTCCGTCCAGCCGGGCACGAGCCCGACCGGCGCCACCCGCATGTTGGCGCCGCAGCCCTTGGAGCCGATCTGGCTGGCGTCCCGCCAGTCGCGCTCGGGGTGGTTCAGCAGCGAGCAGGCCCGCAGGCAGGTGTTGCCCGGGGCGCGGTTGTTCTCCGGCGAGTGGTACCAGTCGACGAACTCCTCGCGGACCGAGCGGGTGAGGCGCAGCGGGCCGACCCGGCCCCGCTCGGCGGCGGTCCGTATGCCGCGGGCCAGGGCGAGGGTCATCTGGGTGTCGTCCGTGACGATCGCCGGGCGGGGCAGCTTCATCTCCCGCCAGGGGCCGGTCTTGGCGAGGATCGACGGCACGTCGTTGAACTCGGTGGGGAAACCTAGGGCGTCACCCAGGGCCAGCCCGAGCAGGGCGCCGGTCGCGGCTCGTTTCGTCATCGCGGGGTTCCTTCGGGTCGGAGCAGCGGAGGGTGGAGGGCCGTGGCGGGGCCCGCCCGGTAGAGGGCGGCCGGTTTGCCGCGCCCACCGGTCAGTCGCGAGGCGCCGGGGACGGCTTCGACGAACCCGGGCGTGGCGAGGACCTTGCGGCGGAAGTTGGGGCGGTCGAGGGTGGTGTCCCAGACGGTCTCGTAGACGGCCCGGAGCTCCCCGAGGGTGAATTCGGGCGGGCAGAAGGCGGTGGCCAAGCAGGTGTACTCCAGCTTCGAGCGGATCCGCTCGCGGGCGTCACCGAGGATCACCGCGTGGTCGAAGGCCAGTTCCCGGGCCTCCCCCACGGGCACCCAGCGGGCGTGCGCCGCGTCGCCGCCGCCTTCCGGCGCCGGCTCCGGCAGGTCGGGGACCAGCGCCGTGAAAGCCACCGAGACCACCCGCATCCGGGGATCGCGGTCCGGCTCGCTGTAGGTGCGCAGCTGTTCCAGGTGCAGGGCGGCCACCAGGGGCTCCGCGAGGCCGGTCTCCTCGGCCAGTTCGCGGCGGGCGGCGGTCTCGGCGGACTCCCGGGGCAGGACGAATCCGCCGGGCAGCGCCCAGACCCCCTCGTAAGGTGCCTGGCCGCGCCGGATGAGCAGCACGTGCAGGAGTCCGGCCCGTACGGTGAACACCGCGAGGTCGACGGTCACCGCGAACGGCGAGAAGGCGTACGGGTCGTAGCCCGCGGGCGGCGCACTGCTCATCGGGTCTCCGGCAGCGGGTCGGCGAAGTGCCAGCCCTCGGCGAGCAGTTCGTCGACGGCCGCCACCGCGGCCGCGAGCCGTTCCTCGCGGCTGCCCCGCATGACGAGGAAGCGCCTGCCGGTGTGCTCCAGTTCCTCCCGGAACCGTCCGGTCATCCAGGGCCGCAGGTGCGGGCCGTCGCGCAGCCCGTCGTCCTCGAAGGGCACGTCCGCGTCGTCCGTCAGCAGGTACAGGTCGCGCCGGGTGAGGGCGGCGGTCTTCTCGACCTCTTCGCTCCGTCCGCCGACGTAGCGTTCGTGCCAGATGCCGGTGGCGAAGGAGTCGGTGTCGCAGAACAGCACCGGCGAGCCCAGCCGGGCGGCCCTCTCCTCCTCCGCGTCCTGCCGCCGGGCGATGACCGGGAACTCCTCCGAGGCGAAGGTAATGTCCTCCCAGCCGGCCGCGGGGTCGGCGGCGCGGGCCGCCTCCAGTTTCTCCTCGCTGTACCGGCGCCCGTACTCGGCGACCCAGCCCGTCGCGGACCACACCCCGCCGCGCGCCCGGTAGTGCGCCGCCAGCGCCCGCGACAGCGTCGTCGTGCCGGTGGACTCGGCGCCCAGTACGACGACCCGCCGGGCCAGGGAGGCCCGTACGGCCGGCCCCAGGAAGTCCCAGCAGCCCGCGGGGTCGGCCCGTACGGCCGTCCCGGAGACCGGGAACAGGGTCCGGGCCGGGTCCACGCAGACCTCCTCGGCGGCGAACCGGCGGGCGAGCTCGGTCCCGTACTCCTCCGAGGTGAAGACGGCGTCGACGGGCCGGCCGACCGCTTCCCGGAAGATCGCCATGTGCGCCTCCCAGATCGCCGGGTCCGTCAGGTCGACGGGGATGTCGTCGACGGCGCCGACCACGTCCGCGCCGGGGTGCTCCTCGCGCATCCAGGCGACCCGGTCGGCGAGCGGGACCGACTCCACGGAGGCCGCGCACACGAGCACGGTCAGCCGGTCGCAGCGGTCCTGGGCGGTGCGCACCAGGTGGTGGTGGCCGGCGTGCGGCGGGTAGAACTTGCCGAGCACCAGCCCGTGCGCGTAGCGCCTCATGCCGTCGCTCCCAGGGCCGTACGGGTCCCGCGCCCAGGGAGGTCACGGCGCCAGCCCGCCAGCCCGGCCACGCAGAGCGCGAGGAAGCCGACGTACAGGGCGGCGGTGAGGTAGAGCCCCTTGTACGCGTAGAGCGGGATGTAGACGAGGTCGGCGGCGATCCACAGCCACCAGGACTCGACGAGCTTGCGGCACTGGCCGTAGGTGGCCGCGAGCGAGAGCCCGGTGGTCAGGGCGTCCCAGAAGGGCACGGTGGAGTCGGTGGCGCGGCCCAGCAGCAGGGTGAGGGCAAGGACCCCCACCGCCGCCGCCGCGGCCAGCCCGATCCATTCGGTGCGCGTGGTGCGGCGCACCGGCAGGGCCTCGGCGGTTCCTGATCCACCCCCGTGGGTCCAGGACCACCAGCCGTACGCGGCGAGGGCGATGAAGGCGACCTGCAGCCCGGCGTCGGCGTAGAGGCCGGCCCGGGCGAACAGGACGATGAAGAAGACGTTGTTGGCGATGCCGATGGGCCAGTTGGCCACGTGCCGGCGGGCCACGAGCCAGACGCACAGGGCACCAGTGGCGAATCCGAGTACCTCGGTCCAGCTCATGACGATCCCCCACTCCCTTTAATAGTCAGGTTGACTATAAACAGGGGGTGAGGTCCCGGACAAGGGAAAAGCCCGCGGCGCCGAAGGGCACCGCGGGCTTTCGGGGGTTTTGCGGGATTACAGACCGACCTCGCGCATCAGCATGCCGACCTCGGTGTTGGTCAGGCGGCGCAGCCAGCCGGACTTCTGGTCACCGAGCTCGATCGGTCCGAAGGAGGTCCGTACGAGCTTGTCGACCGGGAAGCCGGCCTCCGACAGCATGCGGCGGACGATGTGCTTGCGGCCCTCGTGGAGGGTCACCTCGACCAGGTAGTTCTTGCCGACCTGGTCGACGACGCGGAAGTTGTCGGCCCGGGCCCAGCCGTCCTCCAGCTCGATGCCGTCCTTGAGCCGCTTGCCGATGTCACGCGGCAGGTTGCCGGTGATCGCGGCCACGTACGTCTTCTGCACGCCGTACTTCGGGTGCGTCAGGCGGTGGGCCAGCTCGCCGTGGTTGGTGAGCAGGATGATGCCCTCGGTCTCGGTGTCGAGCCGGCCGACGTGGAAGAGACGCGTCTCACGGTTGGTGACGTAGTCGCCGAGGCACTGGCGGCCGTCCGGGTCCTCCATCGTGGAGACGACGCCGGCGGGCTTGTTCAGCGCGAAGAACAGGTACGACTGGGTGGCGACGGTCAGACCGTCCACCTTGATCTCGTCCTTCGGCTGGACGCGCTTGCCCTGCTCCAGCACGATCTCGCCGTTGACCTCGACGCGGGCCTGCTCGATGAGCTCCTCGCAGGCGCGGCGCGAGCCCATGCCGGCGCGGGCGAGCACCTTCTGCAGGCGCTCACCCTCCTCCTCGGCGCCCGGGAAGGTCTTCGGGGTCTTGATCACGGGCTTGTCGGCGTACCGGTCGCGCACGCGCTCCTCGATCCGCGCGTCCAGCTCGCGGGGGCGCGCCTTGCCGCTGCGGCTGCCGGGACCGCTGCGCGGGCCGCCGGCCCCGCCGATGCCGGGGGTCTTGGAGCCGGTGCGGGGGCCGCCCTTGGCGCCGCCGCGCGCGGCCGCACCACGGGCGCCGCCGCCGCCGGCCTTGGGGCCGCTGCGGCCGCTGCGCTCGCCCTCGGGGCCCACGTCGTAGCGGCGCTCCTCGGGGCGCGGGTTGCGGATGCGGGGCGCAGGCTCGCGGTCGCGGTCGGAACCGCCGCCCTGGTAGCCGCCGGAGCCGCCGCTGCGGTAACCGCCACCGGAGGAGCCGCCGCGCGAGCCACCGCCCGAGCTCCCGCCGCGGTAGCCGCCGCCACCGCCCGAGCCGCCGCTGGAGCCGCCCCGGTAGCCACCGCCACCGCTGCCGCTGCCACCGCCGGAGCCGCCGCCGCGGTAGCCACCGCCGCCGGAGGAGCCGCCGCCACGGGCGCCACCGCGCCCGCCGCCGCCACCGCCGCCGCTGTTCCTGTTGCCACCGTTGCCGTTGCCGCTGCTTCGCATCAAATGTCCGTCGTCTTGTCGTCGTCTTCTTCGGTATCCGGTGCGTCCGGATCGAACGACGGCACACCTTCTTGCGTCTCGGCTTCGATCGCGTCCGCCTCGGGGAGGAAGGGCGCGAGCTCCGGGAGCTCGTCCAGGCCTCGCAGGCCCATCCGCTCCAGAAAGTAGTTCGTCGTCCTGTACAGGATCGCACCTGTTTCGGGTTCCGTGCCCGCCTCCTCCACCAGACCGCGCTGGAGGAGGGTCCGCATGACGCCGTCGCAGTTGACTCCGCGGACCGCCGAGACCCTCGACCGGCTCACCGGCTGGCGGTACGCGACGACCGCGAGGGTCTCCAGGGCGGCCTGGGTGAGCCGGGCCGTCTGGCCGTCCAGTACGAAGCCCTCGACGGCCGGCGCGTACTCCGCCCTGCTGTAGAACCGCCACCCGCCGGCCACGAGCCGCAGCTCGAAACCGCGCCGCGCCACCGTGTACTCGTCGGCGAGCTCGCGCAGGGCGTCGGCCACCTCGCGCGGGGTGCGCTCCAACACCTTGGCGAGGTGCGTCTCGGTCGCGGGCTCGTCCACGACCATGAGGACGGCTTCCAGGGCCGGCTTCAGCTCCAGCGCTGCCACGTCGCTCATTCCTTGGCCTCCACGATGATCCGGTCGAACTCGTCGGTCACGGTCGGCATGCCGTCGCCGTCCCCGCCGCTCCAGCGCACGGTGAGGGTGTTCAGGGCCTCCTCCTGGTCGAGGACCACCGCCTTCTCGCGGTAGAGCTCCAGGAGGGCCAGGAACCGCGCGACGACGGTGAGGGTGTCGTCGGTGTCCTCGGTGAGCTCTTGGAAGGTGGCCTCGCCCCGCGCCTTCAGCATCCGCACCACGAACCCGGCCTGCTCGCGCACGCTGACGAGCGGGGCGTGGATGTGGTCCACGTAGACCTGCGGCCTGGCCTTGGGCTGCATGGCCTTGACGGCGAGCCGGGCGAACCCGTCCGCGCCGATGCCGATGACGACCTCGGGGAGCAGGTCGGCGTGGTGGGCTTCCAGCCCGACGGTCCTCGGGTACCGCCTGCCCTCGGCCTCGGCCCGGCCCTCGAAGATCTCGGCGATCTTCTTGTACGCCCGGTACTGGAGCAGCCGCGCGAAGAGCAGGTCCCGCGCTTCGAGGAGGGCGAGGTCGGCCTCGTCCTCCACTTCGGCGACCGGCAGCAGCCGGGCGGCCTTGAGGTCGAGGAGGGTGGCGGCGACGACGAGGAACTCGGTGGTCTGGTCGAGGTCCCAGTCGGGCCCCATGGCCCGGATGTGGGCCATGAACTCGTCGGTGACCTGGGACAGAGCGACCTCGGTGACGTCGAGCTTGTGGCGGGAGATCAACTGCAGCAGGAGATCGAACGGCCCCTCGAAGTTGTCGAGCCGCAGCGTGAACCGCCCGCCGCCTCCGGCGGGGTCGGCGGCTCCGTCACGCGGCGGGGCGGGCCTGCCGGGCCCACCCGCGCCCCGGGCCTCCGGCCCCTCGGGGGCTTCGCCGTGCCGGACCGGTGCGGCCGGGACGGGCCCGCCGACGCCCCCGGCACCGCCCGGACTCGCCGACCCGACCGCAGGCCCGGCGGAGGCCTCCTCGTCCGGCGGCTGCGCCGGGTCGTCGTGCGTGTCGGCGCCCCCGGGCCCGGCCGGCAGCGCGGTCTCGTGCCCCTCGGGGGCCTCGGGGGTGCGCTGCGGCTCCGCCACCCCACCGTCGGGCGCCGGGCGCCCAGTGCCCCCTTCAGGGCCCTCCTGGGCCTCCCCCGGCACACCGGGCCCCCGACCCAGCGCACGGCGGGTCGGGCGGCCGGGTTCGGCGGGGAGGGGCATCGGGGTCCAGGGGTGGCGCGGAGGGAACGGCGTACGGCCGGGTGGGTGCAGGTCGGCGGCCACGAGCAGCCTAGTCGGCAACCGGATTCCGGACGCCGCGCCACCGCCCCGACCACGCCGACGTTCGCCCCCGGGGGCCCGGCGGGCGAGATCAGCCCTCCGGCGTTTGAGGAGCGGGGTCCGGGGCGGATCCCCGGGAAACCCGGCTCCGCCGGGCACCGGCCCCGCCCGGCCCCGGAAAGCCGGAAGGCCCGCCACCCACCAGGGGTGCCGGGCCTTCCGGGTGAGCGGGCCACGGGCCGGAGCCCGGAGAGCCGTTCGAGCGGGCCGCAGGCCAGGGGCGGTCAGCGACCGCGCAGCCGGCGGACCAGGATGCTGGCGTCGCCGCGGGATTCGAGGTCCGCCAGGACCACCGCCACCGCCTCGCGGACGATGCGGCCGCGGTCCACCGCCAGGCCGTGCTCCCCGCGGAGCACCAGACGGGCGTGCTCCAGGTCCATCAGCTCCTCGGCGGAGACGTAGACCGTGATCTTCTCGTCGTGCCGCTCCCGCCCGCTGGGCCGCCGGTTCGCGCCCCGGCCCTGGCCCTTGCCGCGGCCGGACGCCGCCGGCCCGGTCCCGCTGACAGAACCTTCCTGCGACCGCCGCGGTGCGCCCACGACCGGCTCCGTACCGGCCTCAGCCTCCCGGCTGCGGCCCTCGCCCGACGAGCCGCCCTCCGCCGAAGCGGCCGAGTGTTCGCCCGTCGCGCCCGACGACTCGTCGGCCCCTCGCCTCGGCGAGGACGACTGGAGGGCCATCCCCCCTGTCGTGCGGAACAGTTCGTCGGCTCCGGGCAGACTCACTCGGCGTGACACCGGGCGAGCACCTCCCTGGCCAGCTGGCGATAGGCGGCGGCGCCGACGGAGTTGGAGGCGTACGTGGTGATCGGCTCGCCGGCCACCGTGGTCTCCGGGAAGCGCACCGTCCGGCCGATGACCGTGTGGTAGACGTGGTCGTCGAAGGCCTCGACCACGCGCGCGAGCACCTCGCGGCTGTGCACCGTACGGGAGTCGTACATCGTGGCGAGGATGCCGTCGAGCTCCAGCTCCGGGTTGAGCCGCTCCTGCACCTTCTCGATGGTCTCGGTCAGCAGCGCCACACCGCGCAGCGCGAAGAACTCGCACTCCAGCGGGACGATGACCTTGTGAGCCGCCGTCAGGGCGTTCACGGTCAGCAGACCGAGCGAGGGCTGACAGTCGATCACGATGTAGTCGTAGTCGGCCATCAGGGGCTTCAGGGCCCGCTGGAGGGTCGACTCGCGCGCGACCTCGCTGACCAACTGCACTTCCGCAGCGGACAGGTCGATGTTGCTCGGCAGCAGGTCCATGTTGGGGACCGCCGTCTTGAGCAGCACCTCGTCGGCCGACATGCCCCGCTCCATGAGCAGGTTGTAGACCGTCAGGTCGAGTTCCATCGGGTTCACGCCGAGGCCCACGGAGAGCGCGCCCTGCGGGTCGAAGTCGACCAGCAGCACACGGCGTCCGTACTCGGCGAGCGCCGCACCCAGGTTGATGGTCGACGTGGTCTTGCCCACGCCGCCCTTCTGGTTGCACATCGCGATGATCTTCGCCGGACCGTGGTCGGTCAGCGGACCCGGGATCGGGAAGTACGGCAACGGGCGTCCGGTCGGGCCGATCCGCTCACGACGCTGGCGGGCAGCGTCGGGGGCGAGGGTGGCCGCGTACTCGGGGTCCGGTTCGTACTCCGCGTCGGGGTCGTAGAAGTGCCCCTCGGGCACCTGGTCGTAGTCGGCGAAACCAATGGGCGTATCGCCACCGTGGTCGCCGGCCGTGGAGTTCACGTCTAGGCCGTCCATGCTCTTTTGGGGCGTCGTCAGGTGCTGGTGGTTTGCGAAGGTGCGTACTGCGACGGAGCCGACAGCCTCGCGCCCGGCAGGGCTCTCGCCCCGCGCGGGCATACCCGCTCGACCACCCCCAGGAGCAAATGTCGACTCATTCACAAGTCGTCTTACCTCCTCGGACGTGACCAGGACACTTATCGATAGGTCAGCGTGGCACCATGCCGACGGTTGGCGACTCTATGGCGTGTCACCGCTCAGCGGCAACACAATCCGTCGGACCCGGCACGATGTGTCGGCAACCGAACAACACTCTGTCAAGGGCGCACGGACTCTCGCCGCGAAGTTTCGCGGGTGTGCGAAAGGGTTAAAGGGTTACGTTCGCGGCGAGTTGAGCCGGGTTCACGGGTTCCTCGCAAACGCGTCCGGCCGGACCTTGCGAGCAAGGTCCGGCCGGATACGTGAGATTGACTTCAGTCGTTGACGACTCAGCCGAGCAGCGTGCTCAGCTCAAGGGTCTCGAGACCGTGGGCCTCGGCGACCGGGCCGTAAACGACCTGGCCGTCATGGGTGTTGAGGCCCAGCGCGAGCGCGGGGTCACGGCGCAGCGCCTCGACCCAGCCGAGGTTCGCGAGCTGCACGATGTAGGGCAGCGTGGCGTTCGTCAGCGCGTAGGTGGAGGTGTTCGGGACGGCGCCCGGCATGTTGGCGACGCAGTAGAAGACCGAGTTGTGGACCTGGAAGGTCGGCTCGGCGTGGGTGGTCGGACGGGAGTCCTCGAAGCAGCCACCCTGGTCGATCGCAATGTCGACAAGGACACTTCCGGGCTTCATCTTGGCGACGAGCTCGTTGGTGACCAGCTTCGGGGCCTTCGCACCCGGGATCAGCACCGCGCCGATGACGAGGTCGGCCTCGATGACGGCCTTCTCCAGCTCGTAGGCGTTGGAGACGATCGTCTTGATCTTCGTACCGAAGATCTTGTCGGCCTCGCGGAGCTTGTTGATGTCGCGGTCGAGCAGGGTCACGTGGAAGCCCATGCCGATGGCGATCTGCGCGGCGTTCCAGCCGGAGACGCCGCCGCCGATGACCACGCACTCGCCGGCGTGGGTGCCGGGGACACCGCCCGGGAGCACGCCGCGGCCGCCGGCCGAGCGCATCAGGTGGTAGGCGCCGACCTGCGGGGCCAGGCGGCCCGCGACCTCGGACATCGGGGCGAGCAGCGGCAGCGCGCGGTTGGCGAGCTCGACCGTCTCGTACGCGATGGCCGTGGTGCCGGACTCCAGCAGGGCGTCCGTGCACTCGCGGGAGGCCGCCAGGTGCAGGTAGGTGAAGAGGGTCTGGTCCTTGCGGAGGCGGTGGTACTCCTCCGCGATGGGCTCCTTGACCTTCAGCAGCAGGTCGGCCGTGGCCCAGACCTCGTCGGCGGTACCGAGGATCTCGGCGCCGGCGGCGACGTACTCGGCGTCCGTGATCGAGGAGCCGACACCGGCGTTCTGCTCGATGAAGACCTGGTGGCCGTTACGGACGAGCTCGTGGACACCGGCGGGGGTGATGGCCACACGGAACTCGTTGTTCTTGACCTCGCGGGGGATGCCGACCTTCATCGTCGATCACGGTCCTTGACTCAGGGGGATTGAACGGGGCACTTCCATACATACCCGCCCACAAGAACGCGCAACGGGATGCACCACGGATGACGTGGTGAACCCAGTTTATTGAAGGATTGTCGCGTGTCTAGCCTTGCAAACAAATAATCTTAGTCGGATCCACTGCGGATTTCGCAGGCTGCGGGGTCGTCGCCCAGCAATCTGTCGGCTGCGGACCGGTGCAGCCTGGCGGCGGCCGGGTCACCCAGCCTGTCCAGCGTGTCGGCCAGTCTGACCTGCAGCGCGGCCCGAAGCCGCTGGTCCCCGGCACGGCGCGCCAGCTCCACCGCCTCGCGGCAGGTGTGCAGCGATTCCTCGGGGCGGCCGGCGTACTCCTGGACCCGCGCCATCTCGCTCAACGCCTTTGCCTGGCCCGGGACATCGGCCAGCTTCCGGTACCCGGCCGCGGCCGCCCGCCAGCTGCGCAGCGCCTCCCCGTAGCGGCCCGCGTAGGTGTGCACGTTCCCGAGCCGTCCGTAGAGCCGCGCCTCGTCCGCCCGCTCCCCCCGCGCGAGGGCCTGGGACAGGGCCCGGCCGAACCAGTCGGAGGCCCGGTGCCAGTCCGCCAGCTCCTGATAGGCGCCGCCTACGGATTCCATCGCGCGGCCGGTCGCGTAGGGGTCGTTCGCCGCCTTTCCGGCGTCCAGGGCGGCCCGGTAGCGCTCCAGGGCCTCCCGGGTCCGGCCGGTCTCGGCGTCCAGGTCGGCCAGGTTCAGCAGGGCGGCGGCCTGCTCCCGGTGCAGGCTGCGGCGCTCCGCCACGTCCAGGACCAGGCGGTGCAGCCCGTACAGCTCGGGGGCGGCCTCGGCGGTCCCGCGGTGCTCCGCGAGCGCCCGTACGAGGCCCGCGACCAGCCGCCGCGCCAGGGTGTCCAGCTCCCCGTCGGCCACCGCCAGGGCCGCGGCGGCGGACAGGGCGGGCAGCCGGGTGTCCAGCCAGGTGGCGGCGGCCCGCCGGTCGGGGAAGCGCAGTGCGCGCGGCAGCCCCTCCAGCACCTCCCGCAGTCCGTCCTCCTCCGCTCCGGCCATGGCCCGGCAGGAGTGCAGCAGCCGTACGGTCCGCTCCAGCATCCGGGCCCGGGCCAGCTGGACCTCCGCCGGGCGCTCCTTGGCCTCCAGCAGGGCCTGGAGCAGCGGCGCGAGGCAGCCGGGCAGGAGGAACAGTCCGTCGTGGGCGGGGCGTACGAGGCCCAGCGACGCGAAGTCGTCCAGCGTCGACTGGGCCGCGGCCACGGAGCATCCGGCGAGGGCGGAGGCGGTGTGCGAGTCGACGATCCCCGCGGGGGCCAGCGGCAGCAGCCGCAGGGTCCGCTGGGCGGGCTGCGGCAGGCTCTCGTAGACGAGCCGGAAGCAGCGGGCGAGCGGTCCGCCGGTGCTGGCCGGCATGTCGTGGAGCTGCTTGGCCACGTCGGCCACGGACGCCTTGGGGTGTGCCGCGAGCCAGCCGCGGACGAGGACGAGGGCGGCGGGCTGGCCCCCGCACTCCTCGGCGAGGGATTCGGCGGCGCGGGGGTCTGCGGTGACCCGGGTGTCGCCGATGCGGTGGACGAGCATCCGCACGGCGGAGGGCGTGTCGAGCCCGCCGAGCGTGCAGGGCCGCACGTCGGGGATGCCGGTGAGCGGCCCCTCCGCGGTGACGACGACGAGGCATTCGGGGGTGTCCGGGAGCAGGGCGTCGACCTGGTGGGGGTCGGCGGCGTCGTCGACCAGGATGATCGCGCGGCGGCCGTCGAGCGCGGTGCGCAGGGCCGAGCTGAGCTCGTCCTCCCCGGCACCGGGGGGAGTGCGGTGGCCCAGCGCCTCCAGCAGGCCCCGTACGGCCCGCTCGGTGGCCACGGTCTCGCCGCCGGGTGCGGTGAGCCGGGTCCGGAGCACCCCGTCGGGGTACTCCGCGGCGACCTCGCGCACGAACGCCTCGGCGAGGGCGGTCCGCCCGGATCCGGGGCGCCCGGCGACGAGCAGCACCCGGGCGCGGGGGGCCTTTGCCTTGCGGCCGGAAAGGGTGTCGAGCCCGGTCCGTGCGATGTCCTCGCGCAGCTCCTTGAGCTCGCGCCGCCGCCCGACGAAATCCGCCACGGATCCGCTCCTCTCCCTGCCCCCGGCTTCGGGGATCCCGAGCGTAGTTCACGCAGAGCGACGACTCGTGTGGAGCGCGGCGGACATATCCCCTGATCGGATCAGCCGATGGTCCGCTTTTTCTGATTGCGTCGCTCGCACGGCACGGCCGCGAGCGGCCTCCCCTTCTCCACGCGCCACTCGCACGGCACGGCCGCGAGCGGCCTCCCCTTCTCCACGCGCCACTCGCACGGCACGGCCGCGAGCGGCCTCCCCGGCTTCGCGCCGCTGCGCCGGACTCCGTCCGGCGGTGCCCGGGCGGGGCCCCGGGCTGGGCTGAGCTCGGTGTCCGTCCGCGGGTTGTGCCGCTGCGCGGGGCCTGTCCCCTACCCGCCCTTCCACCGTTCCCCGGGCTCCGCCCGGACCCTCCCCCAGCTACCGCTGGGGGTACCCCCTGCCCCAGACGCCGGCGAGGCTGAAAGACCCGGGGCTCCGCCCCGGACCCCGGTCCTCAAACGCCGGACGGGCTGGGGGGGTGCCGGGTGGGCAATCCGAGCGCGCCTGGCGGACGGCAGCAGCCAAATCCAGCCCCGCCGGCGATTGAGGCGATCTTTGAGCCGCACGGGGCGACCGGCAGCAGCCGAAATCCAGCCCGTCCGGCGTTTGAGGACCGGGGTCCCGGGGCGGAGCCCCGGCAACGGCGCCGGGGACGGGCAGAACCAGCCCCGCCGGCGATTGAGGCGCGGGGTCCGGGGGCAGCGCCCCGCCGGCGCGGACGAACCCGCGGGCTACGCCTCGTACGGGCGGGCCGGCCACGGGGACAGGGCGGGGCGCAGGGCGTCCAGGCCGCCTTCGGCGGCAAGGGCGGCCGACAGAGCCAGTACGCCGGTCACCAGCCCCGGATTGCCCAGCTCGCCCGCCAGCACGCCGCGGACCAGGTCGGCCAGGGGGACCCAGGTCACTTCCATGTCGGCCTCCTCGGAACCGGTCTCCGCGTACCGCTCCCCCTCCGCCTCGGAGACGTCCCGCGCCAGGAAAATCCGGATGGCCTCGTCGGAGCCGCCCGGGGAGGCGTAGAAGTCGGCGAGCACCCGCCAGTCCTTCGCCTGGACGTGGGCCTCCTCCTGGAGCTCGCGCTGCGCCCCGTGCAGCGGGTTCTCCCCCTGTACGTCGAGCAGCCCGGCCGGCAGCTCCCACAGCCGCCGCCGCACCGGGTGCCGGTACTGGCTCAGGACGAGGACGCGCCCGTCCCCGTCGAGGGCCAGCACGCAGACCGATCCGGGGTGCACCTGGTAGTCGCGGCGGGCCACCGAGCCGTCCGGCATCCGCACCTCGTCGGAGTCGACGGCCGTCTTGGCCCCCTGGAACGGCCGCCGCGTCGACAGCATCTCCCAGGATTCCGCCGTGTCCTTGATGTTCATTCCCCGAAGCCCTCCACAACGCGCGACAGCCGGGGTACGGAAGATCCGTACCCCGGCTGTCTACGTTATGCGGTCCGCGGACTCACTTCGCGGACTGCTGACGCTCCACGGCCGCCTTGACCAGACCCGCGAACAGCGGGTGCGGGCGGGTCGGGCGCGAGCGCAGCTCCGGGTGGGCCTGGGTGGCCACCAGGTAGGGGTGCACCTCGCGCGGGTACTCGACGTACTCGACGAGCTTGTTGTCCGGGGAGGTACCGGAGAAGACGATGCCCGCCTTCTTCTCCAGCTCGCCGCGGTAGGCGTTGTTCACCTCGTAGCGGTGGCGGTGGCGCTCGTCCACGTACGCCTGGTCGCCGTAGACCTCGCGCACGATCGAGCCCTCGGCGAGCTTCGCCGGGTACATGCCCAGGCGCATGGTGCCGCCCAGGTCGCCCGCGCCCTCGACGAAGGCCAGCTGCTCCTCCATCGTGGAGATGACCGGGTTGGCGGTGGAGGCGTCGAACTCGGTGGAGTTCGCGTCCTCGATGCCCGCCAGGTTCCGCGCCGCCTCGATGACCACGCACTGCAGACCCAGGCACAGGCCGAGCAGCGGGATCTTGTTCTCGCGGGCGTAGGTGATCGCGCCGACCTTGCCGTTGACACCGCGGTCGCCGAAGCCGCCGGGCACGCAGATCGCGTCCACGTCGCCGAGGACCGCGGCGGCGCCCGCCGGGGTCTTGCAGTCGTCGGAGGTGACCCACTTGATCTGCACGCGGGCCTTGTTGGCGAAGCCGCCGGCGCGCAGCGCCTCGGTCACCGACAGGTAGGCGTCGGGCAGGTCGATGTACTTGCCGACGAGCGCGACCTTGACCTCGTGGTCGGGGTTGTGGACCCGGTCCAGGAGGTCCTCCCACACCGTCCAGTCGACGTCGCGGAAGGGCAGGTCGAGCTTGCGCACGACGTAGGCGTCGAGGCCCTCGGTGTGCAGGACCTTCGGGATGTCGTAGATCGACTTGGCGTCGATCGCCGCGACCACGGCGGCCTCGTCCACGTCGCACATCAGCGAGATCTTGCGCTTGATGGAGGTGGGGACGTCACGGTCGGCGCGCAGCACGATCGCGTCGGGCTGGATGCCGATGTTGCGCAGGGCCGCGACCGAGTGCTGGGTCGGCTTGGTCTTCAGCTCGCCGGAGGGGCCGATGTAGGGCAGCAGCGAGATGTGCACGACGAAGACGTTGTCGCGGCCGACCTCGTGGCGGACCTGGCGGACGGTCTCCAGGAACGGCAGCGACTCGATGTCGCCGACGGTGCCGCCGACCTCGGTGATGACGACGTCGACGTCCTCGGTCGCCATGCGGCGGATGCGGTGCTTGATCTCGTTGGTGATGTGCGGGATGACCTGCACGGTGTCACCGAGGTACTCGCCGCGCCGCTCCTTGGCGATGACCGTCGAGTAGACCTGGCCGGTCGTCACGTTGGCCGAACCGTCGAGGTCCACGTCGAGGAAGCGCTCGTAGTGGCCGATGTCCAGGTCGGTCTCGGCGCCGTCGTTGGTGACGAACACCTCGCCGTGCTGGAACGGGTTCATCGTGCCCGGGTCGACGTTCAGGTACGGGTCGAGCTTCTGCATCGTGACCCGAAGACCGCGCGCCTTCAGCAGCGCACCCAGGCTGGAGGCCGTCAGGCCCTTGCCGAGGGACGAAGCGACACCCCCGGTGACGAAGATGTGCTTGGTCGTCATGGATTTGGGCGGCATCGCCAAGAGGGGGCTCCCGTGGTCGCGAAGTGAGGTGCGTCCGGCGCCGGCCACCGTCGATCCGGAAGGGTCTCAGGGGGCGCCGAAGCTGCGGTTTCGGGGCTCCTGATTCGCACAGGCAGACCACCGGTCCACGGGGTACCAGCCTATCAGCGCCGTGGGCGGTCCGCCTCCGGCCACGCGGTCCGGACGCTTCCCGGGAAGACGCCGGGGGACATATCCGCTGCTCACCCGTTTGGCCGAGCGCCATTCTTCGGCCGCTAAAGGAGATCACTAGGGTGCCGTCATATCCTGCTCGGATATCGCACAACATCGCCGCCGAGCAGTCCGTCAGACGGCCTAACCGAGCCGCTATGCGGAATCATGGGCTCAATGCGGGGATCCCTGCACACAGGAGACCGCGCAACCGCGCAATGCAAGCGCCCTTCGGGGCGGACGTGGCCGTTCGACTGGAGATGCAACGTGTCCGGGCGCATCGAGGATTACGCACTGATCGGGGACATGCAGACCGCGGCGCTGGTCTGCCGGGACGGGGCAGTGGATTGGCTGTGCCTGCCACGTTTCGACTCCCACGCCGTGTTCGCGAGCATTCTCGGCACCGAGGATCACGGCTTCTGGCGGATCGGCCCGGCCGTACCGGCCGGCGCCGAGGCCCCGCGGGCCACGCGCCGCCGCTACCGCGGTGAATCGCTCGTCCTGGAGTCGGAGTGGGACACGCCGCGCGGCACGGTCCGGGTGACCGACTTCATGCCGCCCCGCGAGGACCACGCGCCCCAGCTGATCCGCATCGTCGAGGGGGTCACCGGGCGGGTCCCGATGCGCTCCGCGCTGCGCATGCGTTTCAGCTACGGGCGGGTCGTGCCCTGGGTGCACAAGGTCGACGGGCGCACCGTGGCCGTCGCCGGCCCCGACTCGGTCTGGCTGGACACCGACACCCAGACGTACGGCAAGGACCTGACGACGTACTCCGACTTCACGGTCCGGCCGGGCGAGCGGATGGCGTTCAGCATCAGCTGGCAGCCCTCGCACAAGGGCGCGCCCGAGCTCCCGGACACCGGGGCCGCGCTGGAGTCCACCATCGAGTTCTGGCGCGACTGGGTCGACCAGTGCACGTACCACGGGCCCTACCGGGAGGCGGTGGTCCGTTCCCTGATCACCCTGAAGGCCCTCACGTACGGCCCCACGGGCGGCATCGTGGCCGCGCCGACCACCTCCCTGCCGGAGGAGATCGGCGGCGTCCGCAACTGGGACTACCGCTACACCTGGCTGCGCGACGCGGCCATCACCCTCTCCTCGCTGCTGCGCACCGGCTACCGCGAGGAGGCCCGCGCCTGGCGCGAGTGGCTGCTGCGCGCGGTCGCCGGGGACCCGGAGAACCTGCAGATCATGTACGGGATCGCGGGCGAGCGGGAGCTCGGCGAGACCGAGCTGGACTGGCTGCCCGGTTACGAGGGCTCGCGCCCGGTCCGCGTCGGCAACGGCGCCGCCGGGCAGCTCCAGCTCGACGTGTACGGCGAGGTCACCGAGGCCCTGCACCTGGGCCACATGACCGGCCTGGCGCGCAGCGACTACGCCTCGCTGCTCCAGCTGAAGCTGATCCGCTACCTGGAGACCCACTGGGACCAGCCGGACGAGGGCATCTGGGAGGTGCGCGGCCCGCGCCGGCACTTCGTGCACTCGAAGGTGATGGCCTGGGTGGCGGTGGACCGCACGATCAAGCTGATCGAGAGCGGGGACGCGGACGGGCCGCTGGAGCGCTGGCGCGAGCTGCGCGACGAGATCCACCAGGACGTGTGCGAGAAGGGCTTCGACAAGGAGCGCAACACCTTCACCCAGTCGTACGGCTCGCAGGAGCTGGACGCCTCGCTGCTGCTGATCCCGCAGATGGGCTTCCTGCCGCCGGACGACAAGCGGGTCATCGGGACCATCGAGGCGATCCAGCGCGAGCTGTCCACCCCCGACGGTTTCATCCTGCGCTACCCGACGGCGGGCGAGGAGGCCGGCGTGGACGGCCTGGAGGGCGACGAAGGGGCCTTCCTGGCGTGCTCGTTCTGGATGGCCGACGACCTGGCGATGATCGGACGGGTGGACGAGGCGCGCCGGCTCTTCGAGAAGCTGCTGTCGCTCCGCAACGACCTGGGTCTGCTGGCGGAGGAGTGGGACCCGCGGCTCCAGCGGCAGGTGGGGAACTTCCCGCAGGCCTTCAGCCACGTTCCGCTGATCGACACCGCGCTGCGCCTGACGGCGAGCGGGGCGTACGGGGGCTAGTGCTGTGGCCGCCCGGGTCCGCCGCGCCCGGGCCGGCCGGTTTCTCGCCGCGCCGGGATGATCGCCCCCGCCTACGCTGGAGAGGTCCCATGCCCGCCCTCCGGGGAAGGAAGGGGGCAGCCATGGCTCCCCTCTCGAAGGCGGGCGCGGCCCTGGCCGCGCTCCGCGAGGACCTGTCCGGCGACGTGTTCACCCAGGACGATCCGGGGTACGACGAGGCCCGTACGGTCTTCAACGCGATGATCGACCGCAGGCCCGCCGTGATCGCCCAGTGCGAGAGCTCGGCGGACGTCGTGACGGCCGTGCGGTTCGCCAGGGATCTGGACCTGAAGATCGCGGTGCGCGGGGGCGGGCACAGCGTGGCCGGCATGGCGCTGAACGACGGCGGCCTGGTCGTGGACCTGCGCCGGATGCACGAGGTGACGGTCCATCCGGCGGCGCGGGCGGCGCACGTCGGCGGCGGGGCCACGATGAGCCACCTGGACCGGGCCTGCGAGCCGTTCGGGCTGGCGACCACCGGCGGCCGGGCCTCCACCACGGGCGTCGGCGGCTTCGTGTTGGGCGGCGGCACCGGCTGGCTGGACCGGAAGTTCGGGCTGGCGGCGGACAACCTGCTGGGCGCGGAGCTGGTCACCGCCGACGGCGAGCTGGTCCACGCGACGGCGGAGGACCATCCGGAGCTGTTCTGGGGGCTGCACGGCGGCGGCGGGAACTTCGGCATCGCGACCTCGCTGACGCTGAGGCTGCACGAGCTGCCCCACATGTCGATCGCGTTCCTGCTGTACCTGCCGGAGCGCGGGCCCGAGGTGGTCCGTGCGTTCCGGGACGTCATCGAGGCCGGACCGCCCGACGTGGGCGGCGGGGTCATCTACCTGACCGGTCCCCCGGAGGAGTTCGTGCCGCCGCACCTGGTGGGGCTGCTGCTGTGCGGGGTGCTGGTGACGTACACGGGGCCCGTGGAGGGGTTGCGAGAGCTGGCCGCCCCGGTACTGGAGATCCCGCACGAGGTGGAGATGGTGATGCCCATCCCCTACGCGGAGCTGCAGTGCATGCTGGACGACCCGCCGGGGATGCGGAACTACTGGTCGGCCGAGTACCTGACGGGTGTGCCCGACGCGTTCGTGGACGTGTACTGCGCCCGCGCCGAATCGATGCCGGTGCCGACGGGCACCCAGCACATCGTCTTCCCGCAGGGAGGTGCGGTCGCGGAGGCGCCCGGCGACTACCCGCTGCCCTTCCGGAACGCGCCCTGGGTGGTGCACCCGTTCGGCGTGTGGGAGGACGCGGCCGACGACGAGCGGTGCCGGCAGTGGGTCAAGGACGTCCGCGCCGATGCCCGTCCGTGGAGCACCGGCGCGGTCTACCTCAACTTCACGGGCGACGAGGGCTCGGACCGGGTGGCCGCGGGCCTCGGCGAGAGGAACCTGGCACGGCTGGCGGCGCTGAAGCGGAGTTACGACCCGGACAACGTCTTCCGCTTCAACCACAACGTCCGGCCGGCCTGAGGCCCGTCAGGAGGTGAGGGCGGCGATCACCTCCCGCGCCGCCCGCTCGCCCTCGGTGGCGCCGCCTTCCATGAAGCCCTGGAAGTCGTAGCTGCAGTGCTCGCCGCCGATGTGGATGTTGCCCTGCGCGGTGCCCTCGTACTTGGCGTAGCGGTGCAGGTAGCCGGTGGGCCAGTACGAGTACGCGCCGAGCGAGTACGGGTTGCGGTGCCAGGCGGAGAGCTGGGCCTTGCCGGTCCAGACGGCCTTGGTGCCCGGGTAGAAGGCGTCGATGCCGGTCAGCATGCGGCCCGCGAGGGCCCGTACGTAGGGGTCGGAGTCGGTGGCGAAGGGGGTCGCGGGGGTGAGCGACCCGGCGAGGCTGCCGCCGCCGTACTGGAGCAGGATGCCGCCGGTGCCGGGCTGGACCTTGGTGGTGTCCCAGGTCTGCTGGACCTCGGAGTCGGTGAAGCAGTCGCCCGCGGAGACGCCGGGCCAGGGGCCGGCGCCCCGCCAGGGGCGGGCGGTGAACTGCATGTTGAGCTTGGTGCAGAAGCCCATCCGCGCGTCGCGCAGCAGGTTGCGCATGAGCGGGTCGAAACCGGCCTGAGAGGTGTCGATGCGCTGGAGGATCGGCAGCGGCACGCAGAGGATCGTGTGGTCGGCGACCGCGGTGCGCACGGCCCCGGAGTCGTTGAAGGTCAGCGTCTGGGTGCCGTCGGCGTTGGCCCGTACGGCGACCAGCTCACGGCCCATCACGATCGAGCCGGAGGGCAGGGCGGCGGCGATGGCGTTCGGGAGCCGGTCGTTGCCGCCGACGACGTGGTAGCGCTCGTTGGACAGGCCCCAGACGTTGAAGTTGCCCGGGTTGGTCTGGTAGCCCATCAGCAGGACGAGGGCGAGGGCGGACTGGGCCTGGGTGTCGGCGCCGTACTCGACGTTGTAGGCCACGTCGATGAAGCGGCCGAGCTGCGAGCCGTGGCCGCCGGGGACCCGGGTTTCGATCCATTCGTACAGGGTCATGTTGTCGAGGGCGGTGCCGGTGGGGGTGGTGGTGTTCCAGGAGACCTCCCCGGCCTCCGAGAGGTCCCGGCGCAGGGCCTGGTAGACGGCCTTGAAGTCCTCGTCGGCCTGGGTGCGGGAGTAGTACTCCCCGTTGAACCAGAGCACCTCCTCGGCCCCGTTGGGGCCGCCGCCGAGGAAGTCCTCGACGGTCAGGTTGAAGCGGCGGCAGAGCTCCAGGATCTTCTTGTGGCTCGTGTCGATCAGCTCGCCGCCGATCTCGGAGGTCTGTCCGTACGCCCAGTGGGAGCGCTGGGTCCACATCCGGCCGCCCACGCGGCTCGGGTTGGCCTCGTACAGGGTGCAGTCGACGCCCGCGTCCTTGAGGGTGAGGGCGGCGGTCAGGCCGGAGATGCCGGCGCCGACGACGGCGACGCGGGCCGGGGCGACGGGCTTCTTGTCGGGGGTGGCCTCGGCGGCGTGGGCGGCGGTGGCGACGGACCCGGCGAGCGCGGTGCCGAGGCCGAGGGCCGCGGCACGGCCGAGGAGTTCACGGCGGGTGGAGCCGCGGACCTCGGCTGCGGGCATGCCGAGGCGTGCGGCTGCGGCGTGCTCGGCGGCGAGCCGGCGCAGGGCGTGCATGAGGGGCGTACGGGCCATGGCGGTGGCTCCTCAGACGTTCGCGGAGGTGGAATCGGACGAGGCGGTGCCCTGTCCGGGGAGGACGGTCGGGTTCGGCTGGTCATCGGCGTCGGCGGGCCGCTCGGCGGCGTCCTCCAGGACGATCCGGCCGATGATCTCGTAGCGCGCGGGGGCCTTGGCCTTGAGCCAGAAGCCGAGGCCGAGGCCGCCGAGGAAGACGGCGCCGACGATCCACGGGATCAGCTTGAAGAAGACCGATCCGGCGGCGCTGCCGGCCGCGGTCTCCATGTTGAGGACGAGCAGGACCACCACCGCGGTCATGCCGATGCCGCCGAGCAGCGGGGCGGTGAAGGTCTTGAACCAGTGCCGGTCCTCGGGGTGGTTCTTGCGGAAGTAGCCGATGACGGCGAAGGAGCACAGCGTCTGGACGATCAGGATCGCCATCGTGCCGAGGATCGCGAGCAGTGTGTACAGGTGCAGGTACGGGTCCTGCCCGGTGAGCCAGAAGCCGACGACGAGCGCGGTCGCGATGCCGGTCTGCACGACCGAGGCGATGTACGGGGAGCCGTGCTTGGCGTGGGTGTGGCCGAGCTTCGGCGACAGGAAGCCCTCGCGGCCGATGGCGTAGAGGTAGCGGGCGGCGCACTGGTGGAAGGCCATGCCGCAGGCGAAGGAGCCGGTGAGCAGCAGCCACTGGAAGGCGTCGACGGCCCAGGCGCCGATGAAGGTCTGGGTGGGCGCGAAGAAGAGGTCGAGGGGGCTGGCGGAGGCGGACAGCTCGACGGACTTGCCCAGGCCGTTGCCCGCGATGGTCATCCAGGAGACGTAGATGTAGAAGAGGCCGACGCCGACGACGGAGATGAGGGTGGCCTTGGGGATGACCCGCTTGGGGTCGCGGGACTCCTCTCCGTACATGGCGGTGGACTCGAAGCCCACCCAGGACCAGAAGGCGAAGAAGAGGCCGAGGCCGGCGGAGGTGCCGGTGAAGGCGTTCTTCGGGTTGACGGGTTCCAGCGGGATCCCGTCCGGTCCGCCGCCCGCGATCAGCACGGCGGTGGCCACCGCGAAGAGCACGGCGATCTCGGCGATGAGCATCACGCCGAGGGCCTTGGCGGTGAGGTTGATGTCGAAGTGCGCGAGGGCGGCGGTGACGGCCAGCATGGCGGCCGCGTAGACGATCCAGGGCAGGTCGACGCCGAGCTGGTCGTGGACGGTGGTCTTCGTGAAATAGGAGAAGACGCCGACGATCGAGGCCTCGAAGACGATGTAGGCGAGGACTGCGAGCATGCCGGAGGCCATGCCGGCGATCCGGCCGAGACCGTGGGAAATGTATCCGTAGAAGGCTCCTGCGGCGGTGATCCGCTTGGCCATGGCCACGTAGCCGACCGCGAAGACGGTCAGGACGAGGGTGGCGAAGAGGTATCCGGCCGGGGCTCCGGTGCCGTTGCCGAAGCCGACGGCGATGGGGAGGTTGCCCGTCATGGCCGTGATGGGGGCTGCGGTGGCGACGGCCATGAAGACGACGCCGACGAGGCCGACCGAGTTGGCCTTGAGTCGCTGCACCTGTGGAGCCGCGGGCGCCTGAGATGACCCGCTGGTCGTGCCTGTGCTCATGGGCTCCTCTTCCTGTATCGGGAGGCCGCCACTCTCCACCCGAGTGACACAGACCACAATCGGCACGCGGTCCGATAATCTCCTTGCAGAGAAGACGAGTTGTCGGTCCGGAAGAGGGGCAGAACGGGCTTTGTAACCGGTAGGTGATGTCTCCGGAACACGCGGCCCGGTAGCGTCCGCCACATGGACGACCAGGGCGGAATCACAGTTCAGCGGGCACTTGAGCTGCCGGGGCTGCGCAGCGGACTGCCGGAGGTGGTCGCCTGCGCCGACCGCCTGGGGCGCACCGTCCGCTGGGTGCACGCGGGCGAGGTGCCGAATATCGCCTCCCTCCTCAAAGGCGGCGAGTTGCTGCTGACCACCGGGCTCGGCCTCGGCACCCGGCCGGCCGAGCAGCGCGCCTTCGTACGCCGCCTCGCCGACCGGGGCATCGCCGCGCTGGTGGTCGAACTGGGCCCGCGTTTCACCCGGCTCCCGGCGACCATCCTGGAAACGGCCCGCACGGCCGGCCTCCCGCTCGTCCAGCTCCACCGGGAAGTCCCGTTCGTGACGGTGACGGAGGAGATCCACACCGAGATCGTCAACCACCACTACGCCCTCCTCCAGCGCGCCGAGGAGGTCCACCGGCGATGTACCGAGGCCCTGTTGGGCGGCGGGGGCATCCCGCAGGTGCTGCGGATCCTGGCCGGCTTCACGGGCAACCCGGTCTTCCTGGAGACCCCCGACGGCGCACTGCTGTACGCGGCCGGCAGCGGGGCGGCGGACACCGGCGCGGACCCGCTCCAGGTGTGGGAGGGGCTGCGGGGCCAGCGCGAGGCCGAGCCGGCCGGGAACACGGTGGTGATCGACGTACCGGGCGGGGGCCACGGCACGGGCTCGGTGCGGGCCCGGGTGGTCCTGGTCGGGGTCACGACCCCGCTGCTGCCGGTGCACCGGATGGCGGCGGAGCGCACGGCCGGGGTACTGGCCGTGGTCCTCATGCAGGCGCGGCAGGAGGAGGAGTTGGCGGCGCGCGGCCGGGGCGACTTCCTGACGGACCTCGCGGAGGGCCGCATCAGCGCCGACGACGCCCCGTCGCAGGCGCGCGTCCTCGGCTTCAAGCCGGGCCCGGGTCCCCTGCTCCCGGTCGTGATGCGGCTGGGCTCGGACCTCGGCCCGTCCGGGAACTGGGCGGTGCTGGCGCGCGCGGTCCTGGAGGAGCTGGCCTCGGTGGGCGTGCCGGTGCTGCTGGGCGTCCGTCCGGTGGAGGGCCGGGTGCCGCTGCTCGTCTCCCTACGGTCCGAGTCGGAGCGCACGGCGGTGGCGGACCGGGTCGCGGCCGCGCTGCGGGCGGGCGTGGAGCGGGCCGGGCTGGAGCGGGCCGTCGCCCCGCCGGCCGTGGTCGTGGGCGTGGCGGGCGGCTGGGCGGCGGCCTCGGCGGGGCTGCGGCACGCGGCGGAGACCGCCACGGCGGCCCATGGCCTGCCGGCCCGGCCCTGGTACGACGCCCGCCGCCTGGACATCGACCTGCTGCTGTGGCGGCTGCGCGAGCACCCCGACCTGGCGGCCTTCGTGGACCGCGCGATCGGGCCGCTGCGCACCCACGACACGACGTCCCGGCCCCCGCTCCTCCCCACCCTGGAGACGTACCTGGCCCACGCGGGCCGCAAGGCGGAGACGGCGCGCGAGCTCCACCTGAACCGGCAGACCCTGTACAACCGGCTGGCCCGCATCTCGGAGCTCCTGGGCACGGACCTGGACGACCCGGAAACGGTCCTCTCCCTGAGCCTGGCCCTCCGCGCCCGCCGCCATACCCCTTCCTGACGCGCCGCTCGCGCGCCTCGGCCGCAGGCGGCCTCCGCGGCTTCGCGCCGCTGCGGCGAACTCCGTCCGCCGATGCCCGGGCGGAGCCCCGCGCCGGGCCGGGACCGGTGTCCGCCTGCGGGCACCTGCCGCCGCGCCGGGCTCCGTTCATGGGCCTCCGGACCGGGGCCGGTGCCTGTCCGCGGGGCCCACCGCTGCACGGGGCAGTCCCCTACCCGCCCTTCCACCGTTCCCCGGGGCTCCGCCCCGGACCCCTGTACGGCGCTACCGCGCCCGCGCCTCAAGCGCCGGCGGGGCTGGAAGATTCAGCACGTCCGGCCTTCGAGGACCTGGGGTCCAGGGGCAGCGCCCCCGGCAAAGGCACCGCACACGACAACGCCGCCCGCTCGAAACCAGCCCCTCCGGCGTTTGAGGAGCGGGGGCACGGGGGCAGAGCCCCCGCAGCGGCGCCGCACATGACAGCGCAGCCCGGCCACATCCAGCCCCGCCGGCGTTTGAGGCGCGGGGCGTGGGGCGGGGCCCCGGATCCCTGGGCCGCTACCTCCGGCCGCGTTCCATCAGCTCGTCGTACACCGACAGGACCTGCGCCACCGTGTCGTCCTCCGACGGCCAAGACGCCGCCTGCGCCAGCCCGGCGGCGGCCAGCACCGCCCGCCGGTCCGGGTCCGCCAGCAGGCCGGTCACGGCAGAGGCAAGGGCGCCCGCGTCCCCCGGCGGGACCAGCACCGCGCCGTCCCCCACCAGCTCCGGCACTCCCCCCACCGACGTGGCCACCAAGGCCACCCCGGCCCGCAGCGCCTCCTGCGCCAGCGGCGCCCGCGCCTCCCACCGGCTCGGCAGCACCGCCACGTCCGCCGCCGCCAGCAGCCGCGCCGCGTCCCGGCGCCGGCCCAGCAGCCGCACCGGCAGGGCCTCCGCCTCGATCCGGCGGGAGAGTTCGGCCCGCAGCGGCCCCTCCCCCGCGATCACCAGCAGCGGCGCCGGGTCCAGCGTCCGCCATTCCCGTGCCGCGTCGAGCAGTACGGAGTACCCCCGGTGCGGCACCAGGCTGCCGACCGCGATGAGCAACGGCCGCTCCACCGCGCCCAGTTCCGCCCGCACCTTGTCCGGTTCCGTCACCGCGGAGCCCCCGGGCACGGCCACCGGCGACAGCCTCGCGTCCCGCGCTCCCCGCGCCCGCGCGAGGTCCACCTGATCGGAGGACGGCCCCAGCACCACCGCCGCCGCCCGGGCCACGTGACGTTCCAGCACCCGGCTCAGCCGCCCGAGCGCCCCGTCGACCACCGGGCCGTCCCCGTGCCAACTCACCACCAGCGGCACCCGGCGCCCCCGCAGGGCCAGCAGGGCGCGCGCGCCGGCCCGTACGCCGTGCGCGTGCACCACGTCCGCCCCCGCGCACGCCGCCCGCAGCACGCTCACCGCGTCGGGCGCGAAGTCCGCGCCCGCGCCGGTGAAGTCGTACTCCCCCTCCACCCGCACGGGCGCGCACACCGTGACCCCGACACCGCGCGCGGCGAGCCCCGTCGCGAGGGACCGTACGTGCGCGCTGCTGCCCGCGCCGGCGGCGCCACCGAGTACCTGGACGGTACGCAGCGGCGGCCGCCCGTAGGGCTGGGCCGGGACGGAAGCGGAGACCGGGGAGCTGCTCACGGGCCGGGGCTCCAGGATGAGGGGAGGAGTCAGAGACGTCGCCAAGAATGCCAGTCCGCACGCGCGTTCCGGGCCCATACGGGTGCGGATCCCGTACGAGATACCGCCGGACACCCCCGAGCCTCACCCACACGGGCTAGCCCGCGTCATCCCGGCGCCCGCTCCGACACGGCGAAGGGCCCGGAGCGCGTACGCACGCCCCGGGCCCCTCGGCCGTACGTCACGCGTCGGCGCGCGCCGCCGCCAGGAGTTCCTCGGCGTGCGCCCGCGCCGAGACCGAGTCCTCGTGACCGGCCAGCATCCGCGACAGCTCCCGGATCCGGTCCTCGCCCTCCAGCACGGTGACACCGCTCCTCGTCACGGACCCGTCGTTGGTCTTCTCGACCAGCAGCTGCCGGTCCGCGAAGGCCGCGACCTGCGGCAGGTGGGTGACGACCACGACCTGCGCCGACTTGGCGAGCTTGGCGAGCCGCCGGCCGACCTCGACCGCCGCCTTGCCGCCGACGCCCGCGTCGACCTCGTCGAAGAGGTACGTCGGCACCGGGTCGGAGCCCGCGAAGACGACCTCCACGGCCAGCATCACGCGCGACAGCTCACCGCCCGAGGCGCCCTTGGCGATCGGTCGCGGCTGGGCCCCGGGGTGCGGGGCCAGCAGCAGCTCGACCTCGTCCGTGCCCGAAGGGCCGTAGGCGACGGGGCGCCCGTCGACGTCCACTCCTTCGGGGTCCTCCACCTGCCGGATGTCGATGCTCACCCGTGCGTGCGGCATCGCCAGCGACGCCAGCTCGGCCGTCACCGCGGAGGCGAACCGCGTGGCGGCCTCCACCCGGGCGTCCGTCAACGCCTGTGCCAGCAGCGACAGTTCGGAGCGCAGTCCGTCCCGCTCGGCGGTCAGTTCCGTGATCCGCTCGTCGTCGCCGTCGAGTTCCAGCAGCCGCGTCGCGCCCTTCTCGGCCCATTCCAGTACGCCGTCCACGTCGCCCGTGGTGCCGTACTTGCGGGTGAGCTGGGTGAGCGCCGCCCGCCGCTCCTCCACCGCGGCCAGCCGCAGCGGATCGGCGTCCAGGTCGTCGGCGTAGCCCGCCAGCTCCCCGGCCACGTCGGCGAGCAGGATGCCCAGCTCCCCGATCCGTTCGGCGAGCGAGCCGAGCGTCGCCGGATCGTGGGAGCGTACGGATTCCAGCGCACGGTGGGCTCCCGCGACGAGCGTGTTCGCGTCGATGCCCTCCGGGTCCTCCGGATTGCCCGCGAGCGCGCCGTGCGCGAGCTGCGCCGCCGAGGCCAGCGATTCGGCGTGGCCGAGCCGCTCCGCCTCCGCCGCCAGCTCGGCGTCCTCGCCGGCCACCGGCTCGACGGCCGCGATCTCGTCCAGCCCGAAGCGCAGGAGGTCCGCCTCCTGGGCCCGTTCCCGGGCCCGGGTGGTGATCTCCTCCAGCTCGACGGCGACCGCGCGCAGCCGCCGGTAGGCGGCCCCGTACTTCTCCAGCGGGACGGCGACGGCGTCACCGGCGTACCGGTCGAGGGCCTGCCGCTGCCGGGCGGGCCTCAGCAGCCCCTGCTGGTCGGTCTGCCCGTGCACGGCGACGAGGTCGTCGGCGAGCTCCCCGAGCAGGCCGACGGGAACCGAGCGGCCGCCCACGTGGGCGCGCGAGCGCCCCTCGGCGGACACGGTCCGGCTGATCAGCAGGGCGCCCTCGTCCAGCTCGGCCCCGGCCTCCTCGGCGCGTACGGCCGCGGGGGCGTCCGGGCGCATGACGATGCGGCCCTCGACGACGGCGGCCTTGGCCCCGATCCGTACGAGGGCCGGGTCGGCGCGACCGCCGAGCAGCAGCCCGAGGCTGGTGACGACCATCGTCTTGCCCGCGCCGGTCTCGCCGGTCACCGCGGTGAATCCGGGCGACAGCTCGACCACCGCGTCGTCGATGACCCCGAGCGACCGTATCCGCATCTCCTCAAGCACGGGACGACCATACCGAGGTTTCACGGGTGCCATGTGACGTCACCCGCCCCAAGTTCTCCGAACGGATGTGCTATTAGCTACACGGTACGGAGCGGCTCAGTGGGGCGCCCCACGCCAACCCGACACCGGCAGCGCGAACTTCGCGACGAGCCGGTCCGTGAAGGACGCGTGGTGCAGCCGGGCGAGCCGCACCGGCACTTCCCCCCGCCGGACCTCGACCCGGGCCCCGGCGGGCAGCTCCAGCATCCGCCGGCCGTCGCACCACAGCACCCCGTGCGGGGTACCGGTCTGCACCTCCACCGCGAGCACCGAGTCCGGCGAGGTCACCAGCGGCTTCGCGAACAGCGCGTGCGCGCTGATCGGCACCATCAGCAGGGCCTCCACCTCCGGCCAGACCACCGGTCCGCCCGCGGAGAAGGCGTACGCCGTCGAGCCCGTCGGGGTCGCGCAGACGATCCCGTCGCAGCCGAACCCGGACACCGGGCGCCCGTCGATCTCCAGGACCACCTCGAGCATCCGCTCCGGGGACACCTTCTGGACCGCGGCCTCGTTCAAAGCCCAGTCCCGGTGGACCACGTCGCCGTTGGTCCGGACGATCACGTCGAGGGTCATCCGCTCCTCGACCTCGTAGTCCCGGCTCACCACCCGCTCCACGACCTTGTCCAGGTCGTCGCGCTCGGCCTCGGCGAGGAACCCGACGCGCCCCAGGTTGACGCCCAGCATGGGCACGCCCGAGGCCCGCGCGAACTCGGCGCCGCGCAGCAGCGTCCCGTCCCCGCCCAGCACGATCAGCAGCTCACAGCCGTCGAGCACGCCCGGGGTGCATTCCGCCACGAGCTCCACCTCGGCGGGCAGCGGCAGGTCCGCCGCCTCGTGCGCGAAGACCCGTACGCCGAGCCCGCACCGCAGCAGGCCCTTCACGACCAGCTCGGCACTGCGGATGGCCGCCGGCCGCCCGGTGTGCGCGAGCAGGAAAACTGTCCGTTCCCCCGATGAATCTGTCACTGCGGCCCCTCCGCCACTGCACGGTCGACATCCGACGGGTCGAGTGCCGGTGCCCCCGCCCGCAGCCACAGAAAGTACTCGACGTTGCCCGACGGACCGGGCAGCGGACTCGCCGTCACGCCGAGCACTCCGAGGCCCAGCTTCCAGGCCTGCGCCGCCACGTCCCGCACGGCCTCGGCCCGCAGCTCCGCGCTGCGCACCACACCGCCGCTGCCGAGGCGCTCCTTGCCGACCTCGAACTGCGGCTTCACCATCAGCACCAGATCCGCGTCGGGCGCGCAGCACCGCACGAGCGCGGGCAGCACCAGCCCGATGGAGATGAAGGACAGGTCTCCGACGACGAGATCCACCGGAATCCCGTCGATCAGCTCCACCGTCAGCTCACGGACGTTCGTCCGGTCCTTGACCGTGACCCGATCGTCGCTCTGCAGGGACCAGGCCAGCTGCCCGTAGCCGACGTCGACGGCCATCACGTGGGCCACGCCCGCCCGCAGCAGCACGTCGGTGAAGCCCCCGGTCGACGCCCCGGCGTCCAGCGCCCGGCGCCCCTCCACGAGGAGTCCCTGCGGCTGGAACGCCGCCAGCGCCCCCGCGAGCTTGTGACCGCCGCGCGACACGTAGTCCG
Source organism: Streptomyces sp. NPDC096339 (assembly GCF_044762985.1). Taxonomy (NCBI): domain Bacteria; kingdom Bacillati; phylum Actinomycetota; class Actinomycetes; order Kitasatosporales; family Streptomycetaceae; genus Streptomyces; species Streptomyces sp. NPDC096339. The sequence goes on from NZ_JBIWFI010000018.1 coordinate 142,921, forward strand.
GATCGCTGTCGTCTTGTCGCACCACCAGGGCCGCACTGGTCTCCACCTGGGTGGCCGCCTTGGTCGCGGTGGTGCCGCCGACGGTCACCCGGCCCGCGGCGATCAGCTGCGCGGCGTGCTCCCGCGAGCGGGCCATGCTGCGGCGTACCAGTTCGGCGTCCAGGCGGCGGCGTGCCACTCCTGCCACGTTCGGTTCAGCTCCTGTTTTCGTAAGGTACGGGGACGGGTGGTGCGTCCAGCGCGTCGAGCGCGTCGCGCAGTCCCCTGTGCACATCCTCGTACACCTCGACGTGCCCGTCCGCCGCGAGGTGGTCCGCGTCCGCCAGTCGCGCCAGGTGCGCGTCGACCGCGTCGTGCCCGGTGGGCGTCCGTACGAGCCCCAGCGGTGCGGCCCCGGCGGGCTCGGCGGGCGCGGCGGGCGCGCCCTCTTCGTCGTCCATGCCCAGACGCTACCCCGAAGCGCCCCACGACCACGCACGGCTCTGCGGTACCGTCGTGATCACGATGGCTACGATCGATGAGTGCCGAGCCGCACTCGACCAACTCTCCGAGAACCTCGCCGGCGCGGACGGCGGCGTCCGCGGCGCCGCCGCGCTGGACCGCTCCCTGAGCTGCCACATCACGGACCTCGACCGGACCTTCACGGGCCGCCTCGACGGCGGGCGGATCCGCGTGGACGCGGTCACCCCGGGCCCACCCGCGACGAAGGCCGAGATCCGCCTGGCGATGACGGGCGACGACCTGGTCGCCCTGGTGGCGGGCAACCTCAAGTTCGCCAAGGCCTGGACCTCGGGGCGAGTGAAACTGGAAGCGGGCTTCCGCGACCTGCTCCGCCTGAAGAGCCTCCTTTAGCCTCGACGTCCGCGGGCGCCGACGGCGCCCGGGGCGGCGGTGTCAGCCGTTTTCCCGGCCCGGCAGGAGCGCACCCTCCAGGAAGGCGTGATACGTCTCGACGGCCGCCGGCTCGATCTCAGGGCGGGATGGGCCGTAGCGGGTGTCGGTGCGGTCCCGCTTCGGCCCGGAGACCCAGAACTCCTCGCCGGTCTGCAGGTCGTAGAAGTTCGCGTCGGACATCCCCCCTGCCCGACGCAGCGTCCGCCCCTGGAAGTACGCGGTGCTCCAGGTCTTGGAAAAGTCCACCCACCCGATCCACGAGGGTCCGCAGTCGGTGTTGTAACCCGTCTTCAACTGCACGAACATGAGACGTCGAGGCATACGCCCAGGATCGCGGCCCGAGGGCACCCGTGACCATCGATTTTGCGGGCACCCCCGAGAAGGGGAAACAGCCCCGCCGGCGTGTGAGCCCCGGCCAGGGAAAAACAGCCCCGCCGGCGTTTGAGGCGCGGGGTCCGGGGCGGAGCCCCGATCTCTGAGCCGCACCCGTGGCGCGACACCAGCCACCCCCAGCCCCATCGGCGCCCGAGGCGCACGGCAGACGGCCCGCGCCCGCTACGCGACCCCGGCCCGGGAACGGGCACCCCTCGCCGCCGGCACCACCAACGGCGTCCCGGTCTCCGGATCGGAGATCACCCGGCAACGCAGCCCGAACACCCGCTCCACCAGCTCCGCCGTCACGATCTCCCCCGGCGCCCCCTCCGCCACGACCTCCCCACCCCGCATCGCGATCAGATGCGTGGCATAGCGGGCGGCGTGGTTCAGATCGTGAAGCACGGCCACCAACGTCCGCCCCTGTTCCTCGTGCAGCTCCGCGCACAGGTCCAGCACGTCGATCTGGTGCTGGATGTCCAGGTACGTGGTCGGCTCGTCCAGCAGCAGCAGCGGCGTCTGCTGCGCCAGCGCCATCGCGATCCACGCCCGCTGCCGCTGCCCACCCGACAGCTCGTCCACGGCCCGGTCGGCCAGCTCGGCGACCCCGGTCGAGGCCATCGACTCGCGCACGATCCGCTCGTCCTCCGGCGACCACTGCCGCAGCAGTCCCTGGTGCGGGTACCGCCCCCGCGACACGAGGTCCGCGACCGTGATCCCGTCCGGCGCGATCGAGGACTGCGGCAGCAGGCCCAGCGTCCGGGCCACCTTCTTCGCCGGCAACGACCCGATGGCCTGCCCGTCGAGCAGCACCCGCCCCGCCGTCGGCTTCAGCATCCGTGAAAGGGCCCGCAGCAGCGTGGACTTGCCGCAGGCGTTGGGGCCGACGATCACCGTGAAGGAGTTGTCGGGGATGTCCACCGAGAGGTTCTCGGCGATGACGCGCCCGTCGTATCCGAGGGTCACGTTCTCCGCGGTCAGCCGCTGCACTTGAGCACTCCTGAGGTTCATATACGTCCCGCCTTGCGCTCGGTGACGAGCAGCCAGAGCAGATACACACCGCCGACGAGTCCGGTCACCACGCCCACCGGGAGCTGGTCGGCGCCGAAGGCCCGCTGCGAGGCCCAGTCGGACACCAGCAGCAGCACCGAGCCCATCAGCGCCGCGGACAGCAGGTTCGCGCCGGGCGACCGGGTCAGCCGCCGTACCAGCTGCGGCGCGGCGAGCGCCACGAAGCTGATCGGCCCCGCCGCCGCGCTCGCCGCCGTCGTGAGCAGGATCGCCCCGAGCATCAGCAGCAGCCGCGTGCGTTCCACCCGTACCCCGAGGGCGTACGCGGCGTCGTCGCCCATCTCCATCATCCGCAGGGCCCGGCCCTGCGAGAGGATCATCGGGAAGAGCACCGCGCACACCCCGAGCAGCGGCCACACCTGCGCCCAGTCCCGGCCCGCCAGCGAGCCGGTCAGCCAGACCGTGGCGCGGGTGGCCTCGAACATCTGGGCCTTGGTGATCAGGTACTGGATCAGTGCCATCAGCATGGCGGAGGCGCCGATGCCGACGAGCACGAGCCGGTAGCCGTGGATCCCCCGCTTGTACGCCAGCAGGTACACGGCGATCCCGGCCAGCACCCCGCCGACCAGCGCTCCGACGGCCACCTCGGTGGCGTCGCCCTTGAACAGGACGATGGCGACGAGCGCACCGGCCGCCGACCCGTACCCGAAGCCGAGCAGGTCCGGTGAGCCGAGCGGGTTGCGGGAGACGGACTGGAAGACGGCCCCCGCCATTCCGAGGGCCGCGCCGACGAGCAGTGCGACCAGGACCCGCGGCAGCCGCAGGTCGTTGACTATGAAGTCGTTGGCGGGGCTGCCGTTGCCCAGCAGGGTCTGTACGACGTCCCACGGCGCGATCTGGAAGTCGCCGGTGCCGATGAGCAGCACGGCCAGCGCGAACGCCGCGACGGCGAGCAGCACCCCGACGCCCAGCGCACGCCGTTCGACGCGCAGGGAGATCCCGCCGGGGAGGTTCAACCGGCGGGCCTTGGCGGTCACGGTCACAGCTGGGCCATCCTCTTGCGCCGGACGAGGTGGATGAAGACGGGCCCGCCGATCAGCGCGGTGACGATGCCGACCTGGAGTTCGGCGGGCCGGGTGACGACCCGTCCGATGACGTCGGCGCCGAGCAGCAGCACCGGCGAGAGAACCGCAGAGTAGGCGAGCACCCAGCGCATGTCGGGGCCGGTGAAGGCCCGTACCAGGTGCGGGATCATCAGCCCGATGAAGACGATGGGGCCGCAGGCGGCCGTCGCCGCGCCGCACAGCAGGGTGATGGCGACCATGGCGCCGATCCGGGTCCGCGTCAGGTGGGCGCCGAGCGCCCGCGCGGTGTCGTCGCCCAGGGCCATCGCGTTGAGCGACCGACCCAGCGTCAGGGCGAGCACGGCGCCGGCCAGCAGGAACGGCGCCACCTGGCGGACGGTGTCCATGTTGGCCGAGGACAGCGAACCCACCGTCCAGAAGCGCAGCTTGTCCAGCGCCTTGCTGTCCATCAGCTGCACCGCGTTGATGTAGCCGACGAGGGCCGCGCTGGCCGCCGTACCGGCGAGGGCGAGGCGCACGGGCGTCGCGCTGCGGCTGCCACCGAGCACGTAGACGGCGACGGAGACGACTGCGGCGCCGAGGAAGGCCCACCACACGAACTCGCTCAGCGAGCTCGCCCCGAAGAAGCTGATCGCCGAGACGACGGCGGCGGCCGCGCCCGCGTTGACGCCGAGGATGCCCGGTTCGGCGAGCGGGTTGCGGGTCAGCGCCTGCATCACCGCCCCGGACAGGCCGAGCGCCAGCCCGACCATCAGCCCGAGCAGGGTGCGCGGGACCCGCAGGTCCCGCACCACCACGTCGGAGGTGGTCCCCGAGTAGTCGAACAGGCCGTGCCAGACCTCGTCGAGGGGCATCTGCTTGGCGCCCACGGCGATGCTCAGGACCGCGATCAGGGCCAACACCGCGAGGGCAGCGAGCAGACCGGCGACGCGGGGGGCATGCCGCGGGCGGGCGACGGCGTCCTGGACGGACGCCGTGCCCGGTTCGGGTTCGGGGGGACTCTCAACCAACACGCGAGTTAGGTTAGCCTACCCTGAACCAACCGGGATCACCCGAACGACCCCGGCCTGCCGACGGGACGCCCGGACTAGCGCGCCCCGCGGCGCCTGGCACGCGCGGCCGCCCTCCGGGCGACGACGGGAAATCGACGACGGGCCTCAGAGCCCCAGCCTGGCCAGCGCCTTCTCCGCGTCCAGGGCGCAGACCCCGTCCCTGGCCTCCGTCCAGGCCGCGGCGCACAGGGCCCGCAGCCCGTCGAGCGGATCCCCGCCCTCCCCACGCAGCTCCAGCACCCGGCCGTCCACCGCGACCGCGGTCCAGCCCCCGCAGCGGAAGCCCTCCCCGGCCGGCTCCACCTCCGGCTGGCCGGTCAGCAGCCCCCGCAGGTCCCGGTCCACGTACGTCGGCCTGTGCCGCGGCTCCGCCCGCACCAGTTGCGCCGCGTCCGTCACTCCCGTCAGCACCAGCAGCGAGTCCACCTCCCCGTTGAAGGCACCCTCGATGTCGGTGTCCAGCCGGTCCCCGACCACCAGCGGCCGCCGCGCCCCGGTGCGCAACACCGTCTCCCGGTGCATCGGGGGCAGCGGCTTGCCCGCCACCTGCGGCTCGGCGCCCGTGGCGATGCGTACGACCTCCACCGCGGCCCCGTTGCCCGGCGCGATCCCCCGCGCCCCCGGGATCGTCAGGTCGGTGTTGGACGCGAACCACGGCACCCCGCGGTTGATCGCGTACGAGGCCTCCGCGAACCGACCCCACGCCAGGTCGGGCCCCCCGTACCCCTGGACGACCGCCGCGAGCCCCTCCTCCTCGGCCGACTCCACCGGCACCAGGCCCCGCTCGCGCAGTGCGACCCGCAGCCCTTCCCCGCCGATCACCAGCACCTTCGACCCCGGATCCACCTGCTCCGCGATCAGCCGGGCCACCGCCTGCGCCGAGGTGATCACCTCGCCCGCCTCGGTCGGGATGCCCAACTCGCCCAGGTGCTCCGCGACGGCGTCCGGAGTCCGGAGCGCGTTGTTCGTTACATAGGCGAGGTGCATGCCCTCCGCGCGGGCGACCGCGAGGGAGTCCACGGCGTGCGCGATGGCCTCCCCGCCGGCGTACACGACGCCGTCGAGGTCGAGCAGAGCCGTGTCGTACGCCTGGTGCAGACTCCGCTCACTCGCCGCGGGACTGGTCCTGCTCTGCCGGGTCATCCTGTCCGCTCCTCCGGGGGCCCTCCCAGCGGTAACTGGGGGAGATCTCTCTTGTCCGATTCCGTACTCCCCCGATCATCCCGCATGGCGAGACGCGACTTACCATGCACCAATGACCTCTTCTGGCACCGCGGACCAAGGCCTGCGCCTGATCCCCTTCAACGGCCTGCGCTACGTCCCGGAGCGTGTCGGCAGCCTCGCCGCCGTCACCTCGCCGCCGTACGACGTGGTCGTGCGCCCGGACGGGGTCGACCACTTGGAATCCGCGGACCCGCACAACATCGTCCGCCTGATCCTCCCCCAGGCCGGCACCCCGGCCGCGCGCAACGAGCAGGCGGCGCGCACCCTGCACCACTGGATCGCCGAAGGCATCCTCAGCGCCGACCCCGAGCCCGCGCTGTACGTGTACGAGCAGCGCAAGGCCGGTCTGCTCCAGCGCGGGATCATCGGCGCCCTCGCCCTGTCCGCCGCCGAGGAGGGCATCGTCCTCCCCCACGAGGACGTCATGCCGGACGTGGTCACCGACCGCGCGGGCCTGATGCGGGCCACCGCCGCCAATCTCGAACCCCTGCTCCTCACCTACCGGGGCGACGACCCTGCGGCGGGCGCGGCGGCCGTCGTGGAACAGACGGCCCGGCGCGCCCCCCTCCTGTCGACGACCACCGAGGACGGCGTCCAGCACCGCCTCTGGGCCGTCACGGACCCGGCCGAACTGGCCGCCATGACGGCCGATCTCAGCCACCGCCAGGCCCTCATCGCCGACGGCCACCACCGCTGGGCCACCTACCTGCGCCTCCAGGAGGAGCACGGCTCCCCCACCGCGTGGGACTTCGGCCTGGTACTCCTCGTGGACACCGCCCGCTACCCCCTCCAGGTGCGCGCGATCCACCGCATGCTGCGCCGCCTCCCCGTCGCGGATGCCCTGGCCGCGCTCTCCGGCCGGTTCCGGCTCCGCCGGGTCGAGGGGCCGCTCCCGCTGGCCCTGGAGTCCCTCGCGGACGCCGCGGAGCGGGGCAACGCCTTCCTCCTCACCGGCGACGGCACCTTCCACCTGGTCACCGACCCCGACCTGAACCTCCTCGACCGCACGGTCCGGCACGACCGCCCCGAGGCCTGGCGCCGGCTGGACGCCACGGTGCTGCACGCGACCCTGCTCGACGCCTTGTGGCACGTCCCGGACACCCCGGACCAGATCACGTACATCCACGACGCCGCGGCCACCGTGGAACAGGCCGAGCGCCACGGCGGCACCGCGGTCCTGCTGCACCCCGTACGGGAGGAAGTCGTACGGGACCTGGCCCGCCAGGGCGTCACCATGCCCCGCAAGTCCACCTCCTTCGGCCCGAAGCCGGCGACGGGCCTGGTCCTGCGCGGCCTCGGCTGACCCCACTCCGGCCGTGCCCACTCGAAGGCATGAGGAAGGGCGGTACCCCGACCGGGGTACCGCCCTTCCTCACATCACCCTGCGTCAGCCCTTGTCGGCCTCGGCCTCGGCATCGGCGTCGGCCGCGGACTGCTCAAGCGGCTCGTACTCCTCGTCGTCCTCGTCGTAGTACTCGGTGACGTCGGCGGCGCGCTCGGCCGCGGCGATCTCCGCCGCGTCCTCGTCCTCCTCGTCCTCGTCCTCGTCGTCCAGGTCGACGTCGTCGGCCGGCTCGACCGCGGCGTCGACGAACTCGACACCGTCGATCTCGGCGAGACGGTCGGAGGCGTCGGTCGCCCCGTCCTTGTCGGCCTCGAGGGTCTTCGCGAACCACTCGCGAGCCTCGTCCTCACGACCGGCCGCCAGCAGGGCGTCGGCGTAGGCGTACCGCAGGCGCGCGGTCCAGGGCTGGACGCTGTTGGAGGCCAGCTCCGGGCTCTGCAGGGTCACGATGGCGGCGTCGAGCTGCCCCTGATCCCGCCGGGCACCGGCCGCGACGAGACGCATCTCGACCTGGCCGGCCTTGTCCAGCTTCTGCACCTCGGGCTCACCGGCCATCGCCAGCGCGCGCTCGGGGCGGCCGAGGCCGCGCTCGCAGTCGGCCATGACGGGCCACAGCTCGACGGAGCCGGTCATGCGCTTGGCCGCACGGAACTCCGCGAGGGCCTCGCTGTACTTCTGCGTCGCGTACGCGGCGAAGCCGGCGGCCTCGCGCACGGCGGCGACACGGGAGGCGAGCCGCAGGGCGATGCGCGAGTACGCGTACGCCTGCTCGGGGTCCTCGTCGATGAGCCGCGCGACCATGACCAGGTTCTTGGAGACTTCCTCGGCCAGGCCCTTGGGCAGGCTCAGGAGCTCCTGACGCACGTCGGCGTCGATCTCGAGGCCGGTGACGTCCTCGTCGATCGGAAGCCGCTTGACCGGGTCCCGGTCGCGGTCGCCACGGTAGTCGCGGTCGCCGCCACGGTCATCGCGACCACGGTAGCCACCGCGGTCGTCACGGCCGCCACGGTACCCACCACGGTCGCCACCGCGGTCGTCCCGGCGCGGGTATCCACCACGGTCGCCACCACGGTCATCACGGCGCGGGTAGCTCGGACGGTCGCCACCGCGGTCGTCACGACCGCCACGGAACCCACCGCGCTCGTCATCACGACGCGGGTACGAAGGACGCCCACCGCGCTCGTCGTCACGACGGGGGTACGAGGGACGCCCGCCGCGGTCATCGTCACGACGGGGGTAGCTCGGACGGTCGCCGCCACGGTCGTCACGACCGCCACGGAACCCACCGCGCTCATCATCACGACGCGGGTACGAGGGACGCCCACCACGCTCGTCGTCACGACGGGGGTACGAAGGACGCCCACCACGCTCGTCGTCACGACGGGGGTACGAGGGACGCCCACCCCGGTCGTCGTCCCGACGGAACGACGGACGGTCGCCCCCACGGTCATCACGACGCGGGTAGCTCGGACGGTCCCCACCACGGTCGTCACGACCACCACGGAACCCACCGCGCTCGTCATCACGACGCGGGTACGAAGGACGCCCGCCACGCTCGTCATCGCGACGCGGGTACGAGGGACGGCCACCCCGGTCGTCGTCCCGACGGAACGACGGACGGTCGCCACCACGGTCATCACGACGCGGGTAGCTCGGACGGTCCCCACCACGGTCGTCACGACCACCACGGAACCCGCCACGCTCATCATCACGACGCGGGTACGAAGGACGCCCGCCGCGGTCATCGTCACGACGGGGGTAGCTCGGACGGTCGCCGCCACGGTCGTCACGACCGCCACGGAACCCACCGCGCTCGTCATCACGACGCGGGTACGAGGGACGCCCACCCCGGTCGTCGTCCCGACGGAACGACGGACGGTCGCCCCCACGGTCATCACGACGCGGGTAGCTCGGACGGTCCCCACCACGGTCGTCACGACCACCACGGAACCCACCGCGCTCATCATCACGACGCGGGTAGCTCGGACGGTCGCCGCCACGGTCGTCACGACGGTAACCGCCGCCACCACCACTCGGACGGTCGCCACGGTCGTCACGACGGAAGCCACCGCCACCGCCACCGCCGGCGGGACGCCCACCGCGGTCATCGCGGCGGTAACCGCCGCCGCCACCGGCCGGCCGGCCGCCACGGTCGTCACGACGGAACGGGGGACGGTCGCCCCCACGGTCGTCACGGCCCCCGCGGTAGCCGCCCCTGTCACCGCCGTCGTTGCGCCGAGGCTCGCGCTCCGGACGATCGTCGGGATAGTTGGACATGGGTGTGACTCCTGTCTTCGGGGTACCGCTAGTCATTCTCGCGCAACCAACCCATGGCCGCGCTTCGGCGTAATTCGAGGCAAAACAAAAAGGACCCTTGGTCCAGCGTTGAACGCTGGACCAAGGGTCCTTTGAAAGATTGTTCGGCGGCGTCCTACTCTCCCACAGGGTCCCCCCTGCAGTACCATCGGCGCTGAAAGGCTTAGCTTCCGGGTTCGGAATGTAACCGGGC
>NZ_JBIWFI010000019.1:0-127351 GCF_044762985.1 Streptomyces sp. NPDC096339
TGTGTGGTTTGTTCTTTCTTTGTCTTTGGGGGGGGCCCCCCCCGCCCCCCCCCCCCCCCCCCCGCCGCCCCCCCCCCGGGGGGGGGGGGGGCCCCCCCGGGGGGCCCCCCCCGGCCCCTCTTCGTGTTCCGGCCGTCAGGCGCCTTCGGGAGGTTCGGGCGCCACCGGCGTCCCCGTGGCTTCCTTCGTCGCGGTGCAGACGGTGCCGGCGTTCGGGGTCTTGCCGTCCAGCAGGTACGAGTTCACCGCTCCCTGCACGCACGCGTCGCCGCTGTTGTAGGCGCCGTGGCCCTCGCCCTTGTACGTGAGCTCCACCCCGACGCCCTTGCCGAGCCGCTCCACCATGTTCCGGGCGCCCTCGTAGGGGGTTGCCGGGTCGCCGGTGTTGCCGACCACCAGGATCGGGGCGGAGCCGGGGGCGGAGACGTCCGGGGTCTCCCAGGCGCCCGCGACCGGCCAGCCGGTGCAGCTCATCATGGCCCAGCCGAGGAAGTCCCCGAAGACGGGCGAGGCGGCACGGAAGGCCGGCAGCTTGGCCTTGGTCTGCTCCAGCGTGTAACGGTCCTTGGCGTCCGCGCAGTTGATCGCGGTGTTCGCCGCGCCGATGTTGCTGTACTGGCCGTGCTCGTCCCTGCCGTTGAGAGCGTCGGAGAGCGCCATCAGCAGCTGGCCCTGGCCGCCCTCGGCCTCGTCGAGGCCCTGCTCCAGCAGTGGCCACAGCTCCTTGGAGTACAGGGCCTGCGCGATGCCGTTGGTCGCGATGGACTCGGTGAGCTTCCGGTCCCCGATGCCGGCGATCGGCTTGGCGGCCAGCTCCTTCTGCAGCTTGATGACGTTCGCCTCGATCTCCTTGGCGGTGCTGCCCTGGATCTTGCACTCGTCGCCGCGGTCCACGCAGTCCTGGGCGAAGTTGCCGAGGGCGAGCTGGAATCCCTTGGCCTGGCCGAGCGCCCCCTCCTCGGAGTTCTTGGTCGGGTCCACGACGGCGTCGAAGACGGCCCGACCGACGTTCTTCGGGAAGAGGTGCGCGTACACCCCGCCGAGCTCGGTGCCGTAGGAGATGCCGAAGTAGTTCAGCTTCTCGTCGCCGAGGGCCTGGCGGATGCGGTCCATGTCGCGGGCGGCGTTCTCCGTGCCGACGTAGGGCAGCACCTTGGCGGAGTTCCGCTCGCAGGCCTGCTGGTACTGCTTGATGCCGTCGGTGAAGGCCTTCTCCTGCTCGGGGGTGGCGGGGGAGGAGTCCTGCGCGTAGTACGCGTCCAGCTGCTTGTCGCCCAGGCAGCGGACGGGCACGCTCCGCCCCACCCCGCGCGGGTCGAAGCTGACCAGGTCGTACCGCTCGCGCAGGGCGTCGTACTCCTTGGCGGCGCCGGGCAGGGTGCTGATCCCGGACCCGCCGGGGCCGCCGAAGTTGAAGACGAGCGACCCGAGCCGCTTGTCCTTGTCCCGGGCCTTGGCGCGGATGAGCGCGATCGGGATCGTCTCGCCCTCGGGCTTGGCGTAGTCGAGCGGAACGTCGAGGGTGGCGCACTGCCACCCCTTGGGGGGTGCCTGCCCGCCGCCCTCCAGGGGGGTGGGGGCGGGGCAGTCCTCCCACTTCAGCGGCTTGGCGGCCTTGGTCCCGTCGGCGTTCACCTTCCCGCCCCCGTTCCCGTCGCCGTCGTCGGAGCACGCGCTGGTGGTGAGCAGCGCGGCCGCGAGGGCGGCGGTGGTGGCGGTGACCCGGAGGGCGTTTGTCGACATACCCCCATCCTGTGCGTCCCCGCCTCCGGCCGCCCCCGCGCTGACCCATCCGTGTCCCCTCCGGTGCCCGCCCCAGCCCCTCCGGGGTTGAGGAGCGGGGTCAGGGGTCAGGGGCCGGGCGGTCAGGCGGTCAGGGCGTGGGTGGCGGCCGCTCGGCCGGTGGCCACGCACGCCGCCACGCCCACGCCCTCGTACGCCGCCCCGCACAGCGCCAGGCCCGGGAGCTTCGAGGCCGCCTCGCGGATGCGGGCCACACGGGCGTGGTGTCCGACGGTGTACTGGGGGAGGCCGCGGTCCCAGCGGGTCACGCGGGCCGCGAGGGGTTCGCCCATCGGGCCGACCGCGTGGTGGAGTTCGGCGATCGCGGAGCGGATCAGGTGGCGGTCCGGGCGGGCGAGGAGGTCGTCCTCGCCGATGCGGCCGATGGAGGCGCGGACGACGAAGGTGTCCGGGGCGGCAGCGTGCAGCCACGGCCACTTGTTGGAGAGGAAGGACGCCGCCTTCAGGGCGTGCCCGTCCACCGGCGGTACCAGGAAGCCGTTGCCCTCCGGGAGGAAGTGGGCCCGGGTGCGGGAGAACGCCATGGTGATGACCGCCGTCGAGGCGTGCGGGATCGCGGAGAGCTCCGCCTCCGCGAGGGGGGAGTGCGGGCGCAGGAGCTCCGCCGCCGCGAAGGCGGGAAGGGCGAGGACCACCGCGTCCGCTTCCATCGTCAGCGCTCCGTCGTCCGTCATGGCCTCTACCCGCCACCGGTCGCCCGGCAGCTGTTGGAGTGCGCGCGCCGTGGTGCCCGTCAGGATCCGCGCCCCGCAGGCCTCGGCGACCGCCTGCGGGAACCGGCCGGTGCCGCCGGCCACGCCCTGCACGGCCACCGGGGCCGAGCGCGGGGCACCCGCCGCCCTCATGCGGCGCAGGGCCGGCAGCAGCGGACCGCCCTGCGCCGCCAGCGCCGCGATCCTCGGCATGGCGGCGCGCAGCGACAGCCGGTCGGCGCGCCCGGCGTAGACCCCGCCGAGGAGGGGTTCGACGAGCCGGTCCACGGCCTCCCGGCCGAAGCGGCCCGCAAGGTACTCGGCCACCGAGCAGTCCTCGGTGAGGGGAGCGGCGGGCAGGGTGTCCTCGGCGGCGACGCGGGCGACGCCCTCCGGCGAGAGCAGGCCGCCGGCGGCCAGGGCGGAGGGGTCGGTCGGGACGCCCATGACGTGCCCGTGAGGCAGGGGGCGCAGGGCGCCGTTGGTCCAGATCGTGGTGGGGGACTTCGCCGGGTCGCACAGGGCTTCGCCGAGCCCCACGGCGGCGGCCAGTTCCACCGCTTCCGGCCGCAGGGCCATCAGGGATTCCGCGCCCTCGTCGACGGTGATCCCTGCGATGGTGCCGGTACGGAGCTTGCCGCCGACCTTGCCGTGGCTCTCCAGTACGGTCACGTCGGCCCGGCCGCGCAACTGCCACGCGGCGGCCAGGCCGCTGATCCCGCCACCGATGACGATCACTGAGCGCATTGTCTTCTCCCGATATGTTCCCTTTGGGAACCTATGGCACGGCCGGAGGCCGGCGCATCGTTCTTTCGGTCGGATCGGTCGGATCGGTCGGATCGGTCGGATCGGTCAGGTCGGTCAGGTCGGTCAGGGCCCTGATGTCCTCCTGGTACGGGAAGCCGCCCGGCTCGTAGACGCAGTACGGGTCCTCCTCCAGCACGTCACGCGTGAAGCCGTACGCCCGCGAGCGCGAGCCGCCGCACACCGCCTTGAACTCGCACGCCCCGCACTTCCCGCGCAGGAGCGAGGGGTCCCGCAGCCGCACGAACAGCTCGGACTCGCGGTAGATCTCCGTCAGCGGGCGGTCCTTGACGTTGCCCGCCGACACCGGGAGGAAGCCGGACGGGTGCACCTCGCCCGTGTGCGAGATGAAGACGAAGCCCCGCCCCGAGGAGACGTCCATCGGCGGCCGCCGTACCGGTCGCCGCTCGCCGTCGAAGAGCCCCAGCTCCGCCGCGCGGGCGGTCAGGCGCTCGTGGAGGGGGCCCGGCTCGGGGCGTTCCCCGCGTGCGGCGAGCACCGTGCGCTGGAGCGCGACCCGCCGGAAGTGGTGGCCCTCCGTGGTCTTGGTGGCCATGACCGAACCGCAGTCGTAGAGGAAGTGCAGTACGTCCTCGACCTCGGCCGGGGTGAGCCGCGCCAGTTGCTCCCCGCGCCCCGTGGGGACGAGGACGAAGCCCGACCACAGCATCGCGCCCTCGCGCTTCACGAGGGCCGCGATGTCGGCCAGGTCCTCCAGGCTCTCGCGCGTGACGGTGGTGTTGACCTGCACCTTGAGGCCGAGTTCGCGCGCCGCCCGCCAGCCCTCAAGGGTCCGGTCGAACACCCCGGGCACTCCCCGGAAGGCGTCGTGCCGCTCCGCCGTCGAGCCGTCCAGGGAGAGCGACAGCGCCACCGCGCCCGCGTCGCGGACCGCGGCCAGGTTGGCCCGGGTGAGGGTCGGCGTGCCGGAGGGGGAGACGGCGACGCGCAGACCCAGCGAGGTGCCGTACGCGATCAGCTCGGTGAGGTCGGCCCGTTGGAAGGGGTCCCCGCCGGTGATCACGAAGAGTGGGCTCGGCCTGCCGAAATCGGCGATCCGGTCCATGACGCGCCGGGCGCCGGCCCCGTCCGCTTCCCCGGGATGGCGGGCGGTCTGAGCCTCGGCCCGGCAGTGCAGGCAGGCGAGCGGGCAGGCCCGGGTGGCCTCCCAGATGACGATGAACGGGCGCTCGGAGACGGAGTGCCGGGGCCGCCGCACGACGGTGGTGGGCCTCACGAAACCCGCTCCCAGCCCCGCTCGGGCGCCCGGTTGGCCAGCTGCTTCGGATCCCGCCGTCGGTAGACCACGTACGGCCGGAACAGGTACTTCAGCGGCGCCGAGAACATGTGCACCAGCCGCGAGTACGGGATCAGCGCGAACAGGGTGAACCCGAACAGGACGTGCAGCCTGAAGGCGAGCGGGGCCGCCGCCATCAGGTGGTGGTCCGGGGAGAGGGCGAACAGGCTGCGGAACCAGACCGAGACGCCCTCGCGGTAGTTGTAGCCGTCCGTCTGCCCGGTGGAGTTCAGGATCGTCGCCGTCAGGCCCAGGACCATCGCGCCGAGCAGGAAGGCGTACATCAGGTGGTCGCTCTTCAGCGTCGCCCGGCGGACCGCGGGGACCTTGAAGCGCCGGTAGACCAGGATGCCGATCCCGGCCGCGGCCGCAAGGCCCGCCACCGCACCCGTGGAGACGGCCAGCAGGTGGTAGGCGTGGTCGCTCAGGCCGACCGCGTCGGTCCAGCTCATCGGGATCAGCAGCCCCACCACATGGCCGAGGACCACGAAGAGCATGCCGAAGTGGAAGAGCGGCGAACCGATGCGCAGCAGCCGCGACTCGTGCAGCTGCGTGGAACGCGTGGTCCAGCCGAACTTGTCGTACCGGGCCCGCCAGACCGTGCCCGCGATCAGCAGCGCGACCGAGAGGTACGGGAGCACGCCCCACAGGAGGAGGTCCATCAGGCCGACCGCCTTTCCGTGAAGGCGGGCCAGGGGAGGTCGGCCGGCCTGTCGGTGTCGATGCCGCTGTCGAAGCCGATGTCGATGCCGGGGCCGAAGGGTTCCAGCGGCGATCCCGCGCCGACCAGCTCCTGCGGCGGCCCGCTCCTCGCGAGCGCCTTCGCCTCGGCCTTCGTCTCGGGGGACGGGCCGGGCAGCGTCGAGCAGACCGCTTCCAGCACCCCCGCGTACGGGGACGCGGACTCGGCGAGTGCGAGCCGCAGGAGCTCCAGACCGGCCCGGTGCTCCTGGAGCAGCTCGGTGCCCGCCTCCTCGCGCAGCGCCGCGAACTCCAGCGCCACGGGCAGGAAGTCGGGCAGCTCCTCACCGGCGAACTCCAGTCCGAAGTCCCGGTAGATCCGCTTCAGCCGGACCAGGGACAGGCCCCGGCGGCGGGTGTCCCCGTCCACCCACCAGGTCAGGTAAAGGCAGCGCCGGTTGCGGGTGTCGAAGGTGCCGGTGTACGCGGCGCACAGCTCGATCGGGGTGAGCGACTCGGCGTGGTCCAGGAAGGAGCCGAGCAGCGCGGCCGGTTCGGCGGGCGCCCCGGCGAGGGCCGCGCGGAGCCGCGGGAGTTCGTCGTGGAAGTGGTCGCCGGGGTACTGCAGGGCGCAGCACGCGACCAGGCGTACCAGGGCATCGGGGGAACGGGAGCCGGTGGTCACGAACTCCTCCTTGTCGGGCTGAGGTTGAGCATCACGCGCGGCTCGCCCGCCGCGCCCACGGGGCAGCGGTCTTCCAGAGGGTGGGATTCGGCGAGGGCGTCCGCGTCGGCGCGGGCCGACGTCGGGATCACGAAGCGGTCCTCCTGCTTGGCGATGGCGAGGAGGCGGAACATGTCCTCCATCTCGGTGCCGGTGAGCCCGACCGCCTCGGCGATCGACTCGTCCTTCTCCTCGCCGAGGTTGATCCTCCGCATGTACGCGCGCATCGCCGCCATCCGGCGCAGCACCGCCTCCACGGCGTACGTGTCGCCAGCCGTGAGGATCGCCGCGAGGTACTCGACGGGGATGCGCAGGGCGTCGATGGCCCCGAAGAGGTTGCCCGCGTCCTCGCCGTCGCTGCCGGTGGCGGCG
This sequence comes from Streptomyces sp. NPDC096339, assembly GCF_044762985.1. Lineage (NCBI taxonomy): Bacteria > Bacillati > Actinomycetota > Actinomycetes > Kitasatosporales > Streptomycetaceae > Streptomyces > Streptomyces sp. NPDC096339. The sequence goes on from NZ_JBIWFI010000019.1 coordinate 6,374, forward strand.
ACCGCCTCGACGACGGGGGAGAGCGGGGGCACGTACCAGACCATCGGCATGGTCCGGTACTCCGGGTGCAGGGGAAGGGCGACCTGGTAGCCGGCGATCAGGTCGTACACGGGGGAGTTCCGGGCGGCCTCGATCCACTCCCGGGTGATGCCGGAGCGCTCCGCGGCGGCGATCACGGCCGGGTCGTGCGGGTCGAGGAAGCTGTCCAGCTGGGCGGGATAGAGGTCATGTTCGTCCTCCACGGCGGCGGCCTCGGCGACCTTGTCGGCGTCGTAGAGCATCACGCCGAGGTAGCGCATCCGGCCGACGCAGGTCTCCGAGCAGACCGTCGGCATGCCGACCTCGATGCGAGGGAAGCAGAAGGTGCACTTCTCGGCCTTGCCGGTGTGGTGGTTGAAGTACACCTTCTTGTACGGGCATCCGGTCACGCACATGCGCCAGCCGCGGCACCGGTCCTGGTCGACGAGGACGATGCCGTCCTCCTCCCGCTTGTACATGGCGCCCGAGGGGCAGGAGGAGACGCAGGCGGGGTTCAGACAGTGCTCGCAGATCCGGGGGAGGTAGAACATGAAGCTCTGCTCGAACTCGAAGCGGATCTTCTCGCCGACCTCGTCGCGGATCTTCTCCACGATCGGGTCCTTCGGTGCGTGCGTGGGGGCGCCGCCGAGGTTGTCGTCCCAGTTCGGACCCCACTCGATCGTGTCCATGGGCTCGCCGGTGACCTGCGAGACGGGCCGGGCGGTGGGCAGGTCGTCGCCCGCCGGGGCCTCGGTCAGGTTCTTGTACTCGTACGTCCAGGGCTGGTAGTAGTCGTCGATCTCGGGGAGGTCGGGGTTGGCGAAGAGGGTGCCGAGCTTCCTGAGCCGGCCGCCCGCCTTCAGGCGCAGCCTGCCGGAGCGGGTGCGCTCCCAGCCGCCCCGCCACTTCTCCTGGTCCTCCCAGCGGCGGGGGTAGCCCTGGCCCGGGAGGGTCTCGACGTTGTTGAACCAGACGTACTCGGTGCCCTGCCGGTTGGTCCACGCCTGCTTGCAGGTGACCGAGCAGGTGTGGCAGCCGATGCACTTGTCGAGGTTCATCACCATGGCCACTTGAGCCAAGACGCGTCCGACGGTCGCTTCGCTCCGGGGCATGGGATCAGTACTCCACGTTCTGGTCGCGGCGGCGGATGACCGTCACCTCGTCGCGCTGGTTGCCGGTCGGGCCCAGGTAGTTGAAGGCCCAGGTCAGCTGGGCGTAGCCGCCGATGAGGTGGGTGGGCTTGAGCATCACCCGGGTCAGCGAGTTGTGGATGCCGCCGCGGCGGCCCGTCTTCTCCGTCTTCGGGACGCCGACCGTGCGTTCCTGGGCGTGGTTCATGTAGACCGTGCCCGGCGGCATCTTGTGGGAGACGATCGCGCGGGCGGTGATCACGCCGTTGCGGTTGACCGCCTCGATCCAGTCGTTGTCGGCGACCCCGATCGCCTCCGCGTCCTGCGGGGACATCCACACCGTCTGACCGCCCCGGCCGAGGGTCATCATGTAGAGGTTGTCCTGGTACTGGCTGTGGATCGCCCACTTGTTGTGCGGGGTCAGGTAGCGCACGGCCACCGACTTCGTCTTCCGGTCGACGCGGCCCAGCTCGGGCTCCCCGTACAGGGTGTGCATGTTGAGCGGCGGTTTGTAGACGGGCAGCGATTCCCCGACCTCGTGCAGCCAGTCGTGGTCGATGAAGAAGTGCTGGCGGCCGGTGAGGGTGTGCCAGGGCTTGAGGTGCTCGGTGTTGACGGTGAAGGCGGTGTAGCGGCGCCCGCCGGACTCCGAGCCCGACCACTCCGGTGAGGTGATCACCGGGACCGGGCGGGCCTGGGTGTCGGCGAAGGTGATCCGCTTGCCCTCGGCCTCGGCGGCCAGGTGGGCCATGTGCGTGCCGACCTTCTTCTCCAGGGTCTCGAAGCCCTGGGTGGCGAGGCGGCCGTTGGAGGTGCCGGAGAGGGCCAGGATCGCCTCGCAGGCCCGCCGTGCCGTGTCCAGACGGGGGCGGCCGTCGGCTGTCCCACCCCTGACCAGGCCGTTCTTCTCGCCGAGGTACGCGACCTCCTCCGCCACGTCGAAGGTGACGGCCTTCGTGGTCACGCCGAGCCCGTCCACGAGCGGGCCGAGCGCGGCGAACTTCTCGCCGACCGCCCCGTAGTCCCGGGTCACCACCGCGAGGTCGTACATCGTCCGGCCGGGTACGGGCTCGCACTCGCCCTTCGACCAGTCGAGCGCGACGCCGCCCGGCTGGGCCATCTCGCCGCCCGGGGTGTCGTGCTGGAGGGCGGTCGCCACCAGGTCCCTGCGGACGCCGAGGTGGGTCCCGGCGAGCTCGCCGAAGCGTTCGGCGAGGCCGAGGAAGGCGTCGTAGTCGGAGCGGGCCTGCCAGGGCGGGTCCACGGCCGGGGTGAAGGCGTGCAGGAAGGGGTGCATGTCCGTGGAGGACAGGTCGTGCTTCTCGTACCAGGTCGCGGCCGGCAGGACCACGTCCGACAGCAGCGTCGTGGACGTCATCCGGAAGTCCATGCTCATCAGCAGGTCGAGCTTCCCCTCCACGTCCTCCTCCCGGTAGGCGACGTCCTTCGGCGTGCAGCGCGGCCCGTCCTCGGGGAGGTTGGAGTGGGTGCCGAGGAGGTGCTTGAGGAAGTACTCGTTGCCCTTGGAGCTGGAGCCGAGGAGGTTCGCCCGCCATACGTTGAGCACGCGCGGCCAGTTGCGCGGCGCGTCCGGATCCTCGCCGGCGAAGCCGAGCGTGCCGTCCTTCAACCGCCGAACCGTTTCGCCGACCGGGTCCTCGCCCTCGCCCAGCTCCAACGGGTTGCGGTCGAAGGTCGGGTACGACGGCATCCAGCCCATCCGGGCGCTCGCCGCCAGGCAGTCGGAGCCCGTCATGCCCTCGAAGGCGCCCGTGGCCAGAGGCGAGGCCAGGGCCTCGGCGGGCAGGGTGTCGTAACGCCACTGGTCGGTGTGCAGGTAGAACCAGGCCGCGCCGATCATCTGGCGCGGCGGGCGCGACCAGTCGGAGGCGGCGGCGAGGGTGGCCCAGCCGGTGACCGGGCGGCACTTCTCCTGGCCGACGTAGTGGCCCCAGCCGCCACCGTTGCGGCCCTGGCAGCCGGTGAGGGTGAGCAGGGCGAGGAAGGCGCGGTAGATGGTCTCGGAGTGGAACCAGTGGTTCGTGCCCGCGCCCATCAGGATCATGCAGCGGCCCTGCGACCGCTCGGCGGTCCGCGCGAACTCCCGTGCCACGCGCGCCGCCTGCGCGGCCGGGACCGAGGTCAGCGACTCCTGCCAGCCGGGGGTGCCGGGCTGCGAGGCGTCCTCGTAGCCGGCGGGCCACTCACCGGGCAGGCCCGCGCGCTCGACGCCGTACTGGGCGAGCATCAGGTCGAAGACGGTGGTGACGAGCCGCCCTCCGAGACGGCGCACGGGGACCCCGCGGCGGACCGTACCGCCGCGCTCGTCGTCCTCGAAGCGCGGCAGCGTGATCTCCGCGGCGCCGTTCTCCCCGAGGAGCGTCAGCCGGGGCACGGTATCGCCGAGGTCGAGATTCCACTCGGGGGTCTCGTTCCCGCCCCAGCGGTGCCCGAGCGTGCCGTTCGGGACGACCGGCTCACCGGTCACGTCGTCGACGAGGACGGTCTTCCACTCCGCGTTCTCCGTTTCCCGCCCGAGGTCGGCGGCGGTGACGAACTTGCCCGGCACCAGACCCTGTTCCGTCTCCTTCAGCGACACGAGGAAAGGAAGGTCGGTGTACTTCCCCACGTAATCGGCGAAGAAGGGCGTCTCCTTCTCGACGAAGAATTCCTTCAGGATGACGTGCCCCATCGCCAGGGCCAGCGCACCGTCCGTGCCGGGGTGCGGATGCATCCATTCGTCGGCGAACTTCGTGTTGTCCGCGAAGTCCGGGGAGACGGTGACGACCTTCTGGCCGCGATAGCGCGCCTCCGCCATCCAGTGCGCGTCCGGGGTGCGGGTCACCGGCACGTTGGAGCCCCACATCATCAGGTACGCCGCGTCCCACCAGTCGCCCGACTCCGGAACGTCCGTCTGGTCGCCGAACACCTGCGGCGAGGCCACGGGCAGGTCGGCGTACCAGTCGTAGAAGCTCAACATCGGGGCGCCGATGAGGGAGTGGAAGCGGGCACCGGCCGCGTGCGAGGCCATCGACATCGCGGGGATCGGGGAGAAACCGGCGACGCGGTCCGGGCCGTGTTCCTTGATGGTGTGCACGTGCGCGGCGGCGACGATCTCGGTCGCCTCCTCCCAGCTCGCCCGTACCAGCCCGCCCTTGCCGCGGGCCCGCTGGTAGGCGCGACGGCGCTCGGGGTCGCCCTGGACGTCGGCCCACGCCAACACGGGATCGCCCAGCCGCGCCTTCGCCTCCCGGTACATCTCCAGCAGGACGCCCCGGACGTACGGGTAGCGCACCCGGGTGGGCGAGTAGGAGTACCAGGAGAACGAAGCGCCGCGGGGGCAGCCGCGGGGCTCGTACTCGGGCCGGTCCGGGCCCACGGAGGGGTAGTCGGTGGCCTGGGTCTCCCAGGTGATGATCCCGTCCTTGACGTACACCTTCCACCGGCACGAGCCGGTGCAGTTCACGCCGTGGGTCGAGTACACGACCTTGTCGTGGCTCCACCGGTCCCGGTAGAAGGCCTCGGCCGCACGTCCGCCCGTGTGATGGACGGTACGCAGGTCTTCGGAGACCTCGGCGCGGGTGAAGAAGCTCCCCGCCCTGACGAGTGGATCCGCGGCGTCCCGATGTCCCTGACGCTTCTGCAAGGCGACCCTCCAGGCCGAGAACAATGGTGCTCCATCGACGCTACGCCCGCGGAACAGTCGAATCCGGTGACAAAGGTCCCGTGCGGGCATGACCTCTTCCCGGTATTTCACGGGCCGAGCGGATGCCAGCCTGGAAAGGTCCAACTCCGCGACAGCGGAGGCAAATAACGCGAGGAAATTCCAATAAACGGTGGCGAAGACAACGAGGCGCACATGGATCCCGGACCAGCACGGGGCCTGGGCGATGCTGGCGGTGCCGTTCCTCGCGGGCACGCTGCTCGCCCCCCGGCCGGGGTGGACGCACGCGCTGCTGTTCGGGGCCTGGCTGCTCGGGTACGTCGCGGTCTTCCACGGCCAACAGTGGCTGCGGCTGCACGCGCGCGGCCTGCGCTCGGCGGGCCGGCACGTCCTTCCGGCGCTCGTGTCCGGGGCGGCGTTCGCGGCGGTGGGCGTGCCGTTGGCGGTGCTGCACCCGTGGCTGGTGCCGGCGGCGCTGCTCGCCTCGCCCTTCGTCCTGGTCAACACCCACTACGCACGGCGCGGCCGGGAGCGGGCCCTGGTCAACGGCCTGGCGGCGGTGGTCCCGGCGTGCGGGATGCTGTTGGTGGCGGCCCGCCTGGGCGGCCTCGGCCCGGCGGGGGCCTGGCCGGCCGCGCTGGCCTGCCTGCTCTACTTCGCGGGGACCGTCCCGTACGTGAAGACGATGATCCGGGAGCGGAACTCGCGGGCGTACCGCACCGGTTCGGTGGCCTGCCACGCGGCGGCCCTGGTCGTCGCGGTCCTGCTGTCGCCCTGGCTGGCCCTGCCCTTCACGGCGTACCTGGTCCGCGCCGCCGTGCTGCCGGGCCGCGGACTGAAGGTCCCGGTGGTCGGCGCGGTCGAGGTCGCCGGCTCGGCGGCGCTGCTGGTCAGCCTCCCGCTGCTGTTCTGACGGCGGTGGCCCGCCCGGCCGGCCGGGGTTTGCGCAGCACCAGCAGCTCCGCCGGGGTGCGCACCGGCCGCGGGACGGTCTCGCGGGCGGCCTCGGCCCGGATCAGGTCGAGGCCGGCGCGTATCTCTTCCTCCGGCAGGTACTGGAAGATCGACAGGGCCCGATGGGCCATCCGGCGGGCGTACGCGCGCCGGCTCACCGCCAGGTCCATGACATGTCGTTCCACGGCGAGCAGCTCCAGACCTGCCGTCCGCAACGCGGCGACGGTGTCGCCGACCGTCGGCAGCCGGGCCTCCTCGATGGCGTGGGCGCTCGGGAAGTAGCGCGAGTGCCGCCGGGTGTAGTCCAGGCCGGAGAAGAATCCGTGCACGACGATCCGGCCGCCCGGCCGCAGCACCCGCGCGATCTCGCACGCGGCCTTCACCGGATCCTCCAGGTGGTGGACCACCTGGAAGAGCACCACCAGGTCCGTTCCGTCCGCGGGCAGCGGGATGAACTCCGCCCGCCCCTCCAGATAGGCCACCCGCGGATGGGCGCGGGTGGCGCGGGCCACGTCCAGCATCGAGGCCGAGGGCTCGACACCGAAGACGCGGGCGTCGAACCGGTCGGCGAGGAGCGGAGCGAACCGCCCGGTCCCGCAGCCCAGGTCCAGCACCGTGCGGGGCGCGGGCACCCCCGCGTGCCGCGCGAACACGTCGAGCCACAGGGTCAGGGTCCGGTCGGGCAGGCCCTGGCCGTCCTGGTACGAGGCCGCCACGTGCTCCCCGTATTCGGCGTCCGAGAAAATGGCGGCCTCCTGGCGTCGGTGTGCGTCAGCGGCGGTCGAAGCGGTGCGGGTCGAACTTCTCCACAGGCAGGGCGCTCTTCCCGGTGACGGCGAACTGCGCGGCGATCTCGCCGATCACGGTGGCGAACTTGAAGCCGTGCCCGGAGAACCCGGCAAGCAGGGTGAGACCGGGCAGGTCCGCGCGCGGGCCGACCAGGAAGTGACGGTCCGGGGTCAGCGAGTACATGCAGGACTCCATGCGCACCGGCTGCGGGTCCACGCCGACGAAGGTGCGGTCGACGGCCTCCGCGAAGCGCTGCGCGTCGGCCTGGTCCGGCGGGCGGTGGCCGTCGGCCGGGTCGATGACCTCGTCGATCCCAGGCCAGGTGTGCAGGCCCACCTTGACGGTCTCGCCGTCGAGGGTGGGGAAGCCGTACAGGTTGTGGTCCCCCGAGGCGTCGCTGTGGACGAACACGGGGAACCGGCGGGCCTCGAAGGCAGCCGGGTCCGCCACCCGGAACCAGCCCATCACCCGGCGCTCGACGTGCATCAGCCGCGCAGTGGCGGGCAGCAGCCCGGGCAGCCAACCGCCGGCCGCCACGACCACGTGGCGGGCGGTCAGCTCCCGGTCGCCGAGCCGGACCCGGGGGCGGACCGGGTCCGGCAGGATCGCGGTGACCCCGCTCTCCCGCAGCACCTCGGCCCCGCGCACCCGGGCCGCCTCCACGGCCGCGGTGACCGACGCCTCGGGGCGCAGGTAGCCGGCGTCCTCCTCGTAGAAGCCCATCAGGCCGTCGGCCGGCACGTACTGCGGGAACGCCTCGCGCAGCTCGGCCGTCTCCAGCAGCTGGTACTTCAGGTCCCAGGCCCGTGCGGAGGCCAGCGGCCCGGCGATCACCGGGGAATCGGCCGGCCCCACCATCAGCGCGCCCGTCTGCTCCAGCAAGTGCGCCCCGGAGACCTCCTCCAGCTCCCGCCAGAGCTGCCAGGCCTCCTTCACCAGCGGCACGTACGACGCGCCCTCGGCGTAGGCGCTGCGGATGATCCGGGATTCCCCGTGGCTGGCCCCGCGGTCGTGCCCCGGGGTGAACTGCTCGATGCCGATCGCGTCCACGCCCCGCTCGGCGAGCCGCCACAGGGTCTGGCTCCCCATCGCGCCGAGACCGACGACGATGACGTCCGCATCGATCGAATCACTGGAATTACCGAGGAAAGTAACCATGAAAATGCCTCATTGCGGAGATCTTCTGAGGTGCAGTGCGAATTCGTCGCCGACCACCCAGGCGCCGAGCAATCGGCGTGCTTCTTCGTCGGTCAGCGGATCGCGGCTGACGATAGCGGTGCCGGCGGCGGGATTCAAATCGTGATCGTAAGCCGCCCATACTCCGGGTATGACACTGGAGTTCGACGGAATTCGACTGAGAAAACGATAGGTGAGGGTTTCCCGGTGGGAAATGCCGGTGAAGACCATGATGATGTGATCGGCCTCTTCGGTGAGGCTTCCGCCGCTGTACTTGAGCACGGGAGGGGTCGGCCTCCCATCGGCCCCGAACGGCGCCGCCGACGTCGTCCGCTGGATGGCGTAGCGGGTCCGCACGCCGGTCCTGACGGTGATGGTGCCGTACCGCAGGATCGGCTGTCCGGCCATGAAGCTGAAGTGGTACGAATACCACTTCCCGGCCATGGGATGCCGCTTCATTCGACGTACCGGATATAAGGCCGCTTTGCCGGCCGGCGCCAGCATCACGCCGATCACCGCCCCCACCAGGGCGCTGACGAGCCAATTCGGTTCTTCGGAGCCACTCAAAAAGTGGAGCATCGCAGTCCCCCCGGTCCGCAGCCCGCGGAAAGCCTCGCCCGCGTCCCGATATCGTTCCCAGGGCGGCTGCGGCTACACCCTCAGCCTCGGCTCAGATCGCTTCCTTGCGGGTCAGGAAGTTGAACGACACCCACCCCGGCAGCACCGGCAGCCAGAACGTCATCAACCGGAACAGCAGCACCGCCGAGATCGCGACCTCCTTCTCCAGCCCCGCCGCGATCAGCCCCAGCGTCAGCGTCGTCTCCACCGCGCCGATGCCACCCGGCGTCGGCGCCGCCGAGCCCAGGGCGTTGCCCGCGAGGAAGACGACCGCGATGCTCGCGAGGCTGATGGTCTCGCCGCCGCCGAACGCGCGGATCGACGCGTCCAGGCACATCACGAAGCAGCCCGTCAGCAGCAGCATCCCGCCGATGCCCGTCATCAGCTTCTGCGGCCGCTGGAGCACGTCCAGCATGCGCGGGACCACGCCCGCGAACAGCGCCCGGACCCGCGTCACGACGAACTTCCGCATGAACGGGACCGCCGTCACCACCAGCACCAGCACCGCCACCGTCAGCAGACCGGCGATCACCGTCCTGGACGGGGTCATCTCGGGGGTCTTCTCGGTCCCCGTCAGATAGCCGAAGGACAGCAGTAGCAGGATGTGGCTGGCCAGTCCGAAGAGCTGCGAGGCGCCCACGCTCGCGACCGCCAGGCCCGGCCGGACCCCCGCGCGCTGCAGGAACCGCGTGTTCAGGGCGACACCGCCCACCGCCGCCGGCGCCACCAGCTTCACGAAGGAACCGGCCACCTGCGCGACCACCGTCCGAAGGAACGGCACCCGTTCCGGCACGAAGCCCAGCAGGCTCATCGCCGCCGCGAAGTAGCTGAGCGCCGAGAAGGCGAGCGCCGCCCCGACCCAGCCCCACTGCGCCTTGCCGACGATGGTCGCGAAGTCCACGTGGGCGAGCTGCGTCAGCAGGAAGTACGCGCCGAACGCGCCCGCGATGAACGACACCAGCGTGCGCGGCCGGATCCGCTCCAGCCGGGCCGGCTCCACCGGGGCCTGCGGACGGATCAGCAGCACCTGCCGGCGGATCTGGCTCAGCAGGTCCTCCTCGCGGGCCCCGTCCAGCGCGTCGTCCAGAGCCCGCTTCTGGGCCTTGCGGTCGGCGACCGGGCTCGTGTCCGAACCCGCCTCGCGCGCCGCCTTCGCCGCCCGCGAGGACTCCAGTACGGCCTCCCGCTGCCGGTCCGCCCGCTCCCGGGCCAGCCTGCGCAGCGTCGCCCGGGTGGACCTGCTCAGCGCGATCGGCTGCAGCAGCGGCAGGCAGTCCGCCACCGTGTCGGGGCCGAGGACGGACACCGCCGAGGCCACCGAGCGCTCCGCGCCGACCCGCAGGCCGAGGGTGGTCAGCAGCTGCGCCACGTCCATCCGCAGCACCAGGTCACCGGCCGCGATCTCGCCGCCGCGCAGATCGGTGAGGACGACGTTGCCGGAACGATCCACCACCAACGCGTCCCCGGTGAGCCGCCGGTGCGCGATCCGCCGCGACTGCAGGGCCCGCACCTGCTTCCACGTGTTGCGGGTCAGGTCGTCCGTGATCTCCTCGTCGGAGAGGGAGTCCAGCGTCCGGCCGTCCAGGTGCTCGTACACGAGCATGACGGCGTCCGGGCCGAGCTCGGAGGTGGCGATCAGCTTCGGCGCGTTGGCCCCGGCCGCGATGGCCGCGTAGGCGAGGAGGGCCTCCTGCTCCAGTGCCTGGCGCAGCGACTGGAGGCTGCGCCGGGTGGTGATGCCCCGCAGGGTGAGCCGGCGCCAGACCCGGTAGAAGAACCCCTGGGCCTGCTGTTCGCGGTCGACCACGGTGACGTCGAGCGGCGGGCCGTCCTCCAGGGTGACGTGGTAGCGCCGCCCCCGGTCGCCGATCTCGGAGGCCTCCGGACCGCCCTCGGTCAGCTGCTCGGCGCGCATCGCGCTGACCGGCTGGAAGCCGACCCGGCGCAGGCCCGCGAGGAGGTTCTGCCCGGTGGGGCGGACGTTCGGGGAGCCGACGGCGTACAGGGTCCCGTACGCCACGCTCCAGCCGATGAGCACGGTGAGGATGATCGAGAAGGGGGTGGTGTAACCGCTGACCAGCATCGTGAAGGCGTCGAGCAGCAGTACCACCCACAGGGCCACGCGCCAGCGCGGTCTGCGGGTCATCCCGACGGCGGTCATGTACGCGATCACGGGCGCGAGGTAGCCGTGCACCGGGTCGGTGAGGTCCCCGGTGGTCCCCGTGGAACGGGTCAGGGCGTCCTGGATGGTCTCGGGGGCGGCCTGGGAGACCCACAGGTCGGTGGCGAGGGTGACCCCGTGCGCGAGGACGGCGGCGAGCACGCCGTCGGCGATGCGCAGTCCGTCGCGTTTGATCAGCCGCTCGATGGCGAACGCGACGGGGAGCAGCAGCACGGCGATGCTGGAGACCAGCGCGGCGACCTTGATCAGCAGGTCGGGAGCGGCTCCGGTGCCCTGGCTGATGTCGGCTTCCAGGCCGGCGGTGGTGCCGTGGGCGAAGGCGGCGATGCCGAGCACGACGGCGATGCCGAGGATGCCGACGAGGAGGCGTACGAGATCGGACGGCCGGTGCACGCGGGCGGCGAGCAGCGGTTCGTCGACCTCGACCCGATCGGCGGCCGTGGGCGCGTGCCCGTGCGGACCGTCCTCGGGGCCGCCGTCCTCGGGAGCCCCCTTCGGGGCTTCCCCGGAGTGGTGCGCGGGGCCGTCCCCCGGGGAATCCGGGCGGCGGGGGGTGCCGTCGTGATGAGCCCGGTCGTGGGTGCTGTGGCTCTCGCCGTCGCCGTCGCCCGGGCGCGCGTCGCCGTCCGTCGCCGCGCCGTTCGGAGGGCTCACACCCTGCTCCTTCGTCGTCACATCCGTCTCTTCTTGATCACGTATCACCAGTCACCGCCCGGAAGATGGTGGCACGGACCGACCGGGGAGCGGGGCATCAGGGTGCGCGCCGGTATGGAACCCGGGCTTCCACCGAGAGCCCTCCGGCGTGCTGCACCATGGGCCGGATGAGCGAGGAACTGCCCGCGTACGCGGAGCACGTGCTGGAGGTGGCCGAGCGGATTCCGCCCGGCCGGGTGATGACGTACGGGGACGTCGCCGAGTGGCTCGGCGAGGGCGGACCGCGTCAGGTCGGGCGCGTCATGGCCCTGTACGGGGGAGCCGTGCCCTGGTGGCGAGTGGTGCGGGCGGACGGCGTCCCCCTGCCGGGACACGAACTGCGCGCCCTGGAGCACTACCGGGCGGAGGCCACCCCGCTGCGCCTGACGGCCGGCGGCGAGGCGCGGCTGGACATGCGCCGGGCACGCTGGGACGGCGAGCCCGGGGACTCCGGCCGGGACGGCACGCGCGACGAGGCTCACACCTGACAGCTTCGGCCATGTGGGGCCTGAGCGGGCGGTCGAGGGAACGCGCGAACGCCCGTACGGGGTACCCGGGGGGACTGCGCGGCGTCGGCCGGTTGCCGTAGCGTTGCCTCTTCGGCTTCTCCGCGAACCGCCGCGGAGCCACCCGCAGACCCGCCCGCAAGCCCGCCCGCAAGCCCACTCGCAGGCCCAGCCCCCGACCCAGCCCCCAGCCCAGCTCACCCAGGACGACCAGGACCGGCACCTCACGTGATCACCCCTCCCTCCGACGCCGACCGCCGCACCGAACGGCGGCGTACGCGGACCCCCGACGCGTACCGCCTCGTGCGCACCGGGCCGGAACGGGTGGATCCCCCTGTGCTGGACGCAGCCCAGCGTTCGGTGGTTGAGCACACCACCGGACCACTGCTGGTCCTGGCCGGACCGGGCACCGGCAAGACCACCACGCTGGTCGAAGCGGTGGCCGCCAGAGTGGAGGCGGGCACGGACCCGGCCCGCATCCTCATCCTCACCTTCAGTCGCAAGGCCGCCGTGGAACTGCGCGACCGGACCGCCCTGCGCCTCGGCGGGGCGCGGGCGCCGCAGGCCACCACCTTCCACTCGTTCTGCTACGGCCTGGTCCGCGCCCACCAGGACACCGACCTCTTCGCGGACCCGCTGCGGCTGCTGTCCGGCGCGGAGCAGGACGTCATGGTCCGCACCCTCCTGGAGGGCCAGCGCCGCTCCCGCTCCATCCGCTGGCCGGACGACCTCCGCGCGGCCCTCACCACGCGCGGCTTCGCCGACGAGGTCCGCGCCGTCCTGGCCCGCGCCCGCGAACTGGGCCTCGGCCCCTCCGCCCTGTCCTCCTTCGCCGACCGGATCGGCCGCCCCGACTGGAAGGCCGCCGCGGCGTTCCTCTCCGAGTACCTGGACGTCCTGGACCTACAGGGCATGCTGGACTACGCGGAACTCCTGCACCGGGCCGTCCTCCTCGCGGAGCGCACCCCGTCCCTCTCCTCCTCCTACGACGCGATCTTCGTGGACGAGTACCAGGACACGGACGCCTCCCAGCTGCGGCTGCTGCGCGCGCTGACCGGCCCCGGCGGGACGCTGACCGCCTTCGGCGACCCCGACCAGTCGATCTACGCCTTCCGCGGCGCCGACATCAACAACACACTGGACTTCGAGTCCGCGTTCCCGGGCGCGGCGGTACGGGCCCTCACGGTCGGCCGCCGCTCGCGCGCGAACCTCCTCGCGGCGACCCGCCTCCTGACCACCCGCATGCCGGTACCCCGCCTCCCCGCGGCCGCGGTCCGCGCGCACCGTGCCCTCACCCCCACCCGAGAGGGAGGCTCGGTCGAGGTGTACACGTACCCCACGGCCGGCGCGGAGCTCGACAACATCGCCGACATCCTGCGCCGCGCGCACCTGGAGGACGGCGTGCCGTGGCAGGACATGGCCGTCCTGGTCCGCTCGGGCGGCCGCACCCTCCCGGCGATGCGGCGCGCCCTGATCACGGCGGGAGTCCCGGCCGAAACCGACGCCACGGCCACCCCCCTCCGCCACGAACCGGCGGTGTCCCCCCTCCTCACGGCCCTCCGCACCACGGCCACCCCGTTGTCCGCGGGAACGGTCACGGGGAGCGCCGCGCCGGGCGCCGCAGGCGAGCCGGCCGCAGGCGCGGCCTTGCCCGCCCGCTCTGCGGCCGCCCCGGAGCCCGAGGTGGGTGAGCTGGCTCGCAACGTTGGGGCGGGTGGGCGGGAAACCCCCCTCGCCCCCGCCGCGCCCGGCTCCGCCGCAGGCGACCCGCACCCCGAGCCCGCCGCAGGCGACACCGCAGGCGACCCTCGCCCCGAGCCCGCCGCAGGCGAGCAGGCCCCCGGGCCGGACCCCGAGCCCGTCGCAGGAACGGCCGCGCCCGGCCCCGGCCCCGGGGCCGCAGACGGGACGGACCCGGAACACGAGCCCGCCGCAGGCGACCCGGCCGACGGCGGATGGATCGGCGTCGAGGCCGCCCTAGAGCTGCTCGGGTCCCCCCTCGGGGGGATGGACGCCGCCGACCTGCGCCGCCTCGGCCGCGCCCTGCGCGACGAGGAGCGCGCCGCGGGCGTCAAGGTGCCCGCGCCCTCCGACGTACTGCTCGCCCGCGCCCTCGCCGAGCCCGAGCGGCTCACCGCCCACGACCCCGCCTACGCCCGCGGCGCCCAGCGCCTCGGACTCCTCCTCCGCAAGGCCCGCGAGCTCCTCCAGGGCGGCGGCACCGCCGAAGAGGCCCTCTGGACCCTCTGGGACGGCACCCCCTGGCCGCAGCGCCTCGAACGCCAGGCCCGCCGCGGCGGCACCGCCGGCCGCAACGCCGACCGTGACCTCGACGCGGTCTGCGCCCTCTTCGACACCGCCGCGCGCGCGGAGGAACGTACCGGCGGCCGCGGCGCCCTCAACTTCCTCGAACAGCTCGAGGCCGAGGACATCGCCGCCGACACCCTCACCGGCACGGCCACCCGCCCCGACGCCGTCCGGCTGATGACGGCCCACCGTTCCAAGGGCCTCGAATGGGGTCTCGTCGTCGTCGCGGGCGTGCAGGAGGGGCTCTGGCCCGACCTGCGCCGCCGCGGCTCCCTCCTGGAGGCCGACCGCATCGGACGCGACGGCCTCGCCGAGCCCCTCACCCCCGGCGCACTCCTCGCCGAGGAGCGCCGCCTCTTCTACGTCGCCGCCACCCGTGCCCGCGACCGCCTCGTCGTCACCGCCGTCAAGGCCCCCGCCGAGGACGGCGACCAGCCCTCCCGGTTCCTCACCGAACTCGGCGTCACCCCCAAGGACGTCACCGGCCGCCCCCGCCGCCCCCTCGCCGTCCCCGCGCTCGTCGCCGAGCTGCGTGCCACCACCGTCGACCCCGAAGCCTCGCCCGAGCTCCGCGAGGCGGCCGCCCGCCGCCTCGCCCGGCTCGCCGCGCTCACCGACGACGAGGACCGGCCCCTCGTACCCGCCGCGCACCCGCAGCGCTGGTGGGGCCTGTACGAGCCCACGCGCAGCAGCGTCCCGCTGCGCGACCGGGACCGGCCGGTCACCCTGTCCGGCAGCGCCCTGGACCAGCTCGCGAACACCTGCTCCCTCCAGTGGTTCCTCGGCCGCGAGGTCAAGGCCGACGCCCCGTCCACCGCCGCCCAGGGCTTCGGCAACGTCGTCCACGTCCTCGCCGACGAGGTCGCCTCCGGCCGTACCCCCGCCGACCTGGCCGTCCTCATGGAACGCCTGGACTCCGTGTGGGACGCCCTCGCCTTCGACGCGCCCTGGAAGTCCCGCCAGGAGAAGGAGAACGCCCGGGCCGCCCTCGAACGCTTCCTGCGCTGGCACACCACCGACCGCGGGGGCCGGGCCGCCGTCGCCACGGAGCACGAGTTCGACGTCACCCTCGACGCGGGCGACCACACCGTCCGCATCCGCGGCTCCATGGACCGCGTCGAAGCGGACCCGCAGGGGCGCGCGTACGTCGTGGACTTCAAGACCGGCAAGTCCTCGCCCACGAAGGCCGAGGTCGCGCGCCACCCCCAGCTCGCCGTCTACCAGCTCGCGGTCCGCGAGGGCGCCGTCGACGAGGTCTTCGACGGGCTGCGCCCCGAGCCGGGCGGCGCCGAACTCGTGCAGCTGCGCCAGGGATCCGACGACCCGAAGATCCAGGCCCAGCAGCCGCTCGACGGCGAATGGGTCGGCGACCTCCTCGCCACCGCCGCGGGCCGGGTCCTCGAGGAGCGCTTCGCGCCCGTCACGGGCCGCCAGTGCGACCACTGCTCCTTCCGCGCCTCGTGCAGCGCCCGCCCCGAGGGCCGCCAGACCATCGAGTGACCGCGGCCTCCCGGCGCGGGCCGGGAGATCCAGCCTCGCCGGCGTTTGAGGCGCGGGGTCTGGGGCGGAGCCCCAGGGTGGGTCCGGGCGGAGCCCGGGGAACGGTGGAAGGGCGGGTAGGGGACGGCTCCGCGCAGCGGCATCCCCGGGGCGGCCCGCGCGCGAGGGGCCGTCGGGGCCGGGCGCGCGGCGGGGCACCTCCTCGGGCGTCGAACGTGCGGAGGCAGCGGACATGCGCGGCGTGGTTGTGTTCGACGCCCTGCGGGGGCGCCCCACCGCACACCCGACCCCGACGGCGCGGGGGCGCCCCACCGCACACCCGACCCCGGCGGCGCGGGGGTGCGCACGGCCCGGCGGCGCCCATCGACTGCGGCCCGCCGGGTGCGCACCGCGGCCGGCCGAGGCTGTCGGTGGGTGCGGCTAGCCTTTTTACGTGTCCGCGCGTTCCCCCGTCCTCACCGACCCCGAGCAGCTCAAGGAGCTCCTCGGGATCCCCTTCACGCCCGAACAGATGGCCTGTGTCACGGCCCCGCCCGCCCCGCAGGTCGTCGTCGCGGGCGCCGGCTCCGGCAAGACCACCGTCATGGCCGCCCGCGTGGTCTGGCTCGTCGGCACCGGCGCGGTCGCGCCCGAGCAGGTCCTCGGCCTGACCTTCACCAACAAGGCCGCCGGCGAGCTGGCCGAGCGCGTCCGCAAGGCCCTCGCGCGGGCCGGCATCACCGACCCGGACCCCTCCCCGGCCGACCCCGACGCGGCCGGCGGCGAGCCGCGCATCTCCACGTACCACGCCTTCGCCGGGCAGCTCCTGAAGGACCACGGGCTGCGCATCGGCCTGGAGCCCGGCTCCCGCCTGCTCGCCGACGCCACCCGCTTCCAGCTCGCCGCGAAGGTGCTGCGCGAGGCCCCCGGCCCGTACCCCTCGCTCACCAAGTCCCTTCCCGACCTGGTCGGAGACCTGCTCGCGCTCGACGCGGAGCTCTCCGAGCACCTCGTCGAACCGGCCGGGCTGCGCGCCTACGACACCGACCTCCTGGACACCCTCGCCGGCACGAAGCTCACCAACGAGGACCTGCGCAAGGTCCCCGAGGCCGTGCGCGGCCGCCTCGAACTGCTGGAGCTCGTCTCCCGCTACCGCGCCGCCAAACGCTCCCGCGACCTCTTCGACTTCAGCGACCAGATAGCCCTGTCCGCGCAGCTCGCCACCACCCGGCCCGAGGTCGGCGCGCTGCTGCGCGAGGAGTTCCGTGTCGTCCTGCTCGACGAGTACCAGGACACCTCCGTCGCCCAGCGCCTCCTCCTCTCCGGTCTCTTCGGGGCGGGCACCGGGCACGCCGTGACCGCCGTCGGCGACCCCTGCCAGGCCATCTACGGCTGGCGCGGCGCCTCCGTGGCCAACCTCGACGACTTCCCCGAGCACTTCCCGCACGCCGACGGCAGCCCCGCCACCCGGCTCTCCCTCAGCGAGAACCGGCGCAGCGGCGGCCGCCTGCTCGACCTGGCCAACGGGCTCGCCGCCCCGCTGCGCGCCATGCACGAGGGCGTCGAGGCGCTGAGGGCGGCGCCCGGGGCGGAACGGGCCGGGTTCGTGCGCTGCGCGCTGCTGCCGACCCATGCCGAGGAACTCGAATGGCTCGGGGACTCCGTCGCGCACCTGGTGCGCACGGGCACGGAGCCCGGGGAGATCGCGGTGCTGTGCCGTTCCGCGGGGGACTTCGCGCGGATCCAGGCCGTGCTGGTGGCCCGGGACGTGCCGGTGGAGGTCGTCGGCCTGTCCGGCCTGCTGCACCTGCCCGAGGTCGCGGACCTGGTCTCGGTCTGCGAGGTGCTCCAGGACCCGGGGGCCAACGCCTCCCTGGTCCGGCTCCTGATCGGCCCGCGCTGGCGGATCGGCGCGCGCGACCTGGCCCTGCTGGGCCGCCGGGCCCGCCTGCTGGTGGGCCGCGCCCCTTCCTCCGCCGAGGACCCGGACGAGCGCCTCGCGGCGGCCGTCGAGGGTGTGGACCCGGCCGAGATCATCTCCCTGGCCGACGCCCTGGAGACCTTCCTCGACGGCTCCGGGGAGGCCCCGGACGACCTGCCCTTCTCGGCCGAGGCCCGGGTCCGCTTCGCGCACCTCGCCCAGGAACTGCGCGACCTCAGGCGGTCCCTCGCCGATCCCCTGATGGACGTCCTCCACCGGGTCCTGGCCACCACCGGCCTGGACGTGGAGCTCTCGGCCTCCCCGCACGCCCTCGCCGCCCGCCGCCGCGAGACCCTGTCGAACTTCATGGACGTCGCCGCCGGCTTCGCCGCCCTCGACGGCGAGGCCACCCTCCTCGCCTTCCTCGGCTTCCTGCGTACGGCCGCCCAGTACGAGAAGGGCCTGGACCACGCGCTGCCGGGCGGGGAGAACACGGTCAAGGTCCTGACGGCCCACAAGTCCAAGGGCCTGGAGTGGGACGTGGTCGTGGTCCCGGACCTCTGCGCGGGCTCCTTCCCGAAGGAGAAGGCGCCGGAGGCCTGGACCTCGTACGCGAAGGTGCTCCCGTACGCCCTGCGCGGCGACGCCGCGACCCTCCCCGGGGACCCCGCGTGGACCTCGGCCGGTCTGAAGGCGTTCAAGGCCGCCCTGAAGTCCCACAAGGAGACGGAAGAGCTCCGCCTCGGCTACGTGACCTTCACCCGCCCCCGCTCCCTCCTGCTGGCCTCGGGCCACTGGTGGGGCCCGACGCAGAAGAAGCGCCGGGGCCCGTCCGCCTTCCTGAGCGCCCTGTACGAGCACTGCGCGGCGGGCTTCGGCGAGATCGAGGCCTGGGCGGAGGAGCCCGACCCGAAGGCCGAGAACCCCTCCCTCGCCGACGACTCCACCCCGGACCACTCCTGGCCGCTCCCCCTGGACCCGGCCTCCCTCACCCTCCGCCGCGCGGCGGCGGCCCTGGTCGAATCGCACCTGGCGGCCCCATCCCCGCCCGAGGAGGACCCCTACCTCTGGCCCCCCCACTGCGAGGACCCGTCCTACGACGACGAGCCCTGGCCGGCGGAGGACTGGGCCGAGCCCACCGTGGTCGGACCCCTGCCCGGGGACGAGGCCCCGGCCGAGGGGCCGGACCCCGCCGACCCCTGGGCCGAACCTCGCCCCGCCGACGGCGCGGCCACGCCCGTGCCCGCGGTCCCGGCCGAGGAGCCGGACTTCGACGACCCCTGGGCGGTCGAGGCCTGGACCGACAGCGCGGCCGCGCCCGTGGCCGCAGGCCCGAATCCCACCGGGGTCCGGGGCGGAGCCCCGGTTTCGGGAAGGGGCGGGGTGGGGGACGAATCCATCCGGCCCGCGTCCGTCGCAGCCGACGCGCCCGCCGCCGGGAGGCAGGCGGCAGCCGTACCCGAGCCCACCTCCGCCGACCCGTACGACGACCTCTGGCCGGAGGCCGCCGACGCCGCAGCCGTACCCGCGCCGCCGACAGCCACCCCGCCCCCCGCCGGGAGGCAGCCCCTCACCCCCGAGGACGCGCGGACGGTGGCCTCCTGGGACCGCGACCTCGACGCCCTGGAGGGCGAGCTCCGCCGCTCCCGCGCGGCCGTGCGCGACGTACCGCTGCCGCCCGCCCTCTCCGCGAGCCAACTGCTCCGGCTCGCCGCCGACGAGCAGGGCTTCGCACGCGACCTCGCCCGCCCCATGCCCAAGCCCCCGCAGCCCGCGGCGCGCCAGGGCACCCGTTTCCACGCCTGGGTGGAGTCCCGCTTCGACGAGCTCCCCCTCCCGCTCCTCGACGTCCTCGACCCGGCCACCGAGCTGCCCGGTTCCGACCAGGAGATCGCGGACGAGGCCGACCTCGACGCCCTCAAGGCCGCCTTCGAGCGGAGCGAATACGCCGACCGTCCGCCCCACCGCATGGAGGCCCCGGTCCAGCTCACGCTGGCCGGCCGGGTCATCCGCGGCCGGATCGACGCCGTGTACCGCACCGAAGGCGGCGGCTACGAGATCGTCGACTGGAAGACCGGCCGCACCACCGAGGCCGACCCCCTCCAGCTCGCCGTGTACCGCCTGGCCTGGGCGGAAGCCACCGGCACCCCCCTCGACCAGGTCACGGCCGCCTTCCTGCACGTGCGCAGCGGCCGGGTGATCCGGCCCCGCAACCTCCCCGACCGGGCCCGCCTTGAGCGGATCCTCCAAGGCGAACCGGGCACGGACGGTGACGCTCAGGCGGAAGGCTAGGCTCGTGGCCATGAGCCTCAGCACGCCGGACAGCGTCGTCCGCACGTACATCGACACCCACCGCGCCGCCTTCCTCGACGACCTCGCCGAGTGGCTGCGCATCCCCTCGGTCTCGGCGCAGCCCGAGCACGCCGACGATGTGCGCCGCAGCGCCGAGTGGCTGGCCGCGAAGCTCAAGGAGACCGGTTTCCCGGTCGCCGAGATCTGGGAGACAGACGGTGCCCCCGCCGTCTTCGCACACTGGCCGAGCGAGGACCCGGACGCCCCGACCGTCCTCGTCTACGGGCACCACGACGTGCAGCCCGCCGCCCTCGCCGACGGCTGGCACACCGAGCCGTTCGAGCCGGTGGTCAAGGACGGCCGCATGTACGGCCGCGGCGCCGCCGACGACAAGGGCCAGGTGTTCTTCCACACCCTCGGGGTCCGCGCACACCTGGCGGCCACCGGCTCCGCCGCCCCCGCCGTGAACCTGAAGCTCCTCATCGAGGGCGAGGAGGAGTCCGGCTCCCCGCACTTCCGCGCGCTGGTCGAAGCCCGTGCCGCCGAGCTCGCCGCCGACGTCGTGATCGTCTCCGACACCGGCATGTGGTCCGAGACCACCCCGACGGTCTGCACCGGCATGCGCGGCGTCGCCGACTGCGAGATCGACTTCCACGGCCCGGACCAGGACATCCACTCCGGCGCCTTCGGCGGAGCCGTGCCGAACCCGGCGACCGTCGCCGCCCGCCTGGTCGCCGCCCTGCACGACGAGGACGGCCGGGTCAGGATCCCGGGCTTCTACGACGGCATCGCCGAGCTCACCGACGCCGAGCGCGCGCTCATCGCCGAGCTGCCCTTCGACGAGGCGGAGTGGCTGCGCACGGCCAAGTCCCACGCGGCCGCCGGCGAGGCCGGCTACTCCACCCTGGAGCGGGTCTGGGCCCGCCCGACCGCCGAGGTCAACGGCATCGGCGGCGGCTACCAGGGCCCCGGCGGCAAGACGATCGTGCCCGCCTCCGCCCACCTGAAGCTGTCGTTCCGCCTGGTCTCCGGGCAGGACCCGTACGAGGTCGAGGCGGCCGTCAGGGACTGGGTGGCGGCCCGGATCCCGGACGGGATCCGGCACTCCATCACCTTCGGCGCCCCGACCCGCCCGTGCCTTACCCCGCTGGACCACCCGGCCCTGCAGTCGGTCGTCCGGGCCATGGGCCGCGCCTTCGGCCAGAAGGTCCGCTTCACCCGCGAGGGCGGCTCGGGGCCGGCGGCGGACCTCCAGGACGTTTTGGACGCCCCCGTCCTCTTCCTCGGTATCTCGGTACCCTCCGACGGCTGGCACTCGCCGAACGAGAAGGTGGAGCTGGACCTCCTCCTCAAGGGCGTCGAGACGACCGCCTACTTGTGGGGCGACCTGGCCGCCACCCACAGCCGCGGGACCGCCTGACGCCCGCACCCCGCACCCGCCGCACTCGTAGTAGCCCGTCGTACGCCTGCCTAGTCCCACCACCGGGGGAGTTGGAAGTACCTGTGAGCACCCGTACCGAGCGTCCGCTCTCGCTCGCCGCGCCCAGCGGAATCGACCGCGCCGCGCACCACCGCCTCGACGAGGCGTGGCTCGCCGCGGCCTGGAGCCACCCCACCACCCGTGTCTTCGTCGTCTCCGGCGGTCAGGTGCTGATCGACGACACCCCCGACGGGGGCACCGGCATCGTGATGACCGCGGCCTTCGAGGCCCCGGCCACGGAGACGCACCGCTACTTCCTGGGCACCGACGAGGACGGCGTACGGTATTTCGCGCTGCAGAAGGACGCCCTGCCGGGCCGCATGGACCAGTCGGCGCGCCCGGCCGGCCTGCGCGAGGCCGGACTGCTGCTGGGCCCGCGCGACGCCGGGCTGATGGTGCACGCCGTGGCGCTGGAGAACTGGCAGCGGATGCACCGCTTCTGCTCCCGCTGCGGCGAGCGCACGGTCGTCGCGGCCGCCGGACACATCCGCCGCTGCCCGGGCTGCGGCGCCGAGCACTACCCGCGCACCGACCCGGCCGTGATCATGCTGGTCACGGACGAGGAGGACCGCGCGCTGCTCGGCCGTCAGGTCCACTGGCCCGAGGGCCGCTTCTCGACCCTGGCCGGCTTCGTGGAGCCGGGCGAGTCCATCGAGCAGTCCGTCGTGCGCGAGGTGTGGGAGGAGGCGGGCGTCAGGGTCGGCGAGGTCGAGTACGTGGCCAGCCAGCCGTGGCCCTTCCCGTACAGCCTGATGCTGGGCTTCACGGCCCGCGCCACCACCTCGGAGATCAACGTGGACGGCGAGGAGATCCAGGAGGCCCGCTGGTTCTCCCGCGAGGACCTGCGCCGCGCGTTCGAGACCGGCGAGGTGGTGCCCCCGTCGGGCATCTCCATCGCCGCCCGCCTCGTCGAGAACTGGTACGGCGAGCCGCTGCCGAAGCCGGCCCCGTGAGTTTCGTCGCCCCGTAACGTTCGTCACAGCAGAAGGCCCCCGCCGAGGCGGGGGCCATTCTGACGAGCGCTCGCGGCTCAGACGGCGAGGGCCTGCTTGACCTGGGCCAGGCTCGGGTTCGTCATGACGGACTCGTTGCCGGCGGCGGACTTCACGAGCACGGTGGGAACGGTCTGGTTGCCGCCGTTCGCCTTCTCCACGAACGCCGCGGACGCCGGGTCGAGCTCGATGTTGATCTCGTTGTACGCGATGCCTTCCCGGTCCAGCTGGGTCTTCAGCCGGCGGCAGTAGCCGCACCAGGTCGTGCTGTACATCGTCACGGTGCCCGTGTCCTGCATGCTGCGCTCTCCTTCGTGAGGGCTCGGTGGTCCGAGTACCCGAACGTACGGGACCCCGCCGCCATTCCCGTACCACCCCTCCCGTCGTACAAGTACGACGGATGCGCGCGGGCTGTGGACAAGTTTCCCGCCCGACCCACGAGACCTGGCAGCATTGCGGGGTGACAGCAGCAACGCACTCCCCGTCCTTCCCCGCCTCCGCCGGCTCCCCGGAATCGGCCGACGCGGTGCTCCTGGGCCTGGACCCGGAGCAGCGCGAGGTCGCGACGACCCTGCGCGGACCGGTGTGCGTGCTGGCCGGCGCCGGCACGGGCAAGACCCGCGCGATCACCCACCGGATCGCGTACGGCGTCCAGTCCGGCCAGCTGATGCCCGCCAGCGTGCTCGCCGTCACCTTCACCAACCGAGCGGCCGGGGAGATGCGCGGCCGCCTGCGCGGTCTCGGCGCCGAGGGGGTCCAGGCCCGCACCTTCCACTCCGCCGCCCTGCGCCAGCTCCAGTACTTCTGGCCGAAGGCGGTCGGCGGGGACGTGCCGCGACTGCTGGAACGCAAGATCCAGCTCGTCGCCGAGGCCGGCGCCCGCTGCCGGATCCGCCTCGACCGGGGCGAGCTGCGCGACGTCACCGGCGAGATCGAGTGGGCCAAGGTCACCCAGACGGTGCCCGCCGACTATCCGGCGGCCGCCGTCAAGGCGGGCCGGGAGGCCCCCCGGGACCTGGCCGAGATCGCACAGATCTACGGGACGTACGAACAGCTCAAGCGTGACCGCGCGATGATCGACTTCGAGGACGTGCTGCTCCTGACGGTCGGCATCCTCCAGGACCGGCACGACATCGCCGAGCAGATCCGCGCCCAGTACCAGCACTTCGTGGTCGACGAGTACCAGGACGTCAGCCCGCTCCAGCAGCGGCTGCTCGACCTCTGGCTCGGCGAACGCGACAGCCTCTGCGTCGTCGGCGACGCCAGCCAGACGATCTACTCCTTCACCGGCGCCACCCCCGACCACCTGCTGAACTTCCGCACCCGCTACCCGCAGGCCACCGTGGTCAAGCTGGTCCGCGACTACCGCTCCACCCCCCAGGTGGTCCACCTCGCCAACGGCCTGCTCAAGCAGGCCAGGGGCCGGGCCGCCGAACACCGCCTGGAACTGGTCTCCCAGCGCGACACCGGCCCCGACCCGGTCTACGCCGAGTACCCGGACGAGCCCGCCGAGGCCGAGGGCGTCGCCCACCGGATCCGCGATCTGATCGCGGCGGGCGTCCCGGCCGGCGAGATCGCCGTGCTCTTCCGCATCAACGCCCAGTCCGAGGTCTACGAGCAGGCCCTCGCCGATGCCGGGGTCCCCTACCAGCTGCGCGGGGCCGAGCGGTTCTTCGAGCGGCAGGAGGTCCAGAAGGCGATGCTCGCGCTGCGCGGAGCCGCCCGCTCCGGCGGGAACGACCGGGTCCTCGACGACGTCGTGGAACTGGGCTCCCAGGTCCGCGCCGTGCTCAGCTCCACCGGTTGGGCCGCCCAGCCGCCCACCGGCTCCGGCGCCGTCCGCGACCAGTGGGAATCGCTGGCCGCCCTGGTCCGCCTCGCCGAGGACTTCGCCCGCAGCCGGCCCGGAGCCACCCTGGCGGACCTGACGAGAGAGCTGGAGGAGCGCAAGGCCGCCCAGCACGCCCCGACGGTCCAGGGCGTCACCCTCGCCTCGCTGCACGCGGCGAAGGGCCTGGAGTGGGACGCCGTGTTCCTCGTCGGCGTCACCGACGGCATGATCCCGATCACATACGCCAAGACCGACGAGCAGGTCGAGGAGGAGCGCCGGCTGCTCTACGTCGGCGTCACCCGCGCGCGGCTGCACCTGACGCTCTCCTGGGCGCTCTCCCGCGCCCCGGGCGGCAGGGCCTCCCGGCGGCCCAGCCGCTTCCTCAACGGCCTGCGTCCGGGCTCCGTGGCCCCGGGGAGCCTGCCGGGCTCCCCGGCCGACCGCCTGGCGCTCAGGCGCGCAAGGCGGGGCCCCACGCTGTGCCGCGTGTGCCGCAAGACCCTCACCGAGGCCGGCGAGCTCAAACTGATGCGCTGCGAGGACTGCCCGTCCGACATGGACGAGGGGCTCTACGAGCGGCTGCGGGAGTGGCGCGCGGTCCAGGCGAAGCAGCAGGGACTGCCCGGGTACTGCGTCTTCACCGACAAGACGCTGATGGCGATCGCGGAGGCCGCGCCCGCCGAACCGGGTGAGCTCGCGATGATCTCCGGAGTCGGCGCCCGCAAGGTGGTCCGGTACGGAGCCGACGTCCTGGCCATCTGCGCAGGCCAGGAGAGCGGAACCGAGGATTCTGACGACGCGTAGAAACTCGTCGGAAAAATAGTTTGCACATGCCCAGCGAAGACCCATAGGTTCTTAGCAACGGAAACGGTGGCTTCTCCGAAGCCCCGGATCCGTGCTGTACTTATCCGAATACGCATGGGACGGACCCCCCGGGGTCAGGTCCCCGAGACGCCGAGAGGAGGCGAGACCAGTGACCAGCTTCATGACCTTCACCAAAATGACCGATCGCTCGGTCGCCGCTTCCTGCCTGCTCGGTTCCGTCTCCCTCCTGGGTACCGGTGCGTCCGCGATTTCCGCCGACCGCCCCGCCCTGTCGGTGACCCTTCCGGTCAGCGAGCGCAATGAGCGACCGACCCAGGCACCGGTGGCAGTACTGGCAGCAGAAGCTCAGGCGCACGGCGCCTATGGCTTTGCCGCCGCCGGTGCCGACAGGGCCGGATTCAAGACGCAGCAGACGCAGCAGACGAAGCAGACGACGAAGCACCAGCACCACCTGATGTGGGCCTTCCGTGGGCTCGAACCCTGGAGTGATCCAGCCTGATCGCAAGATCAGGCCGGCGCCTTCAGGGCCGCGGAACCCCACCCGGGATCCGCGGCCCTTCTGTTTGTCCCCGAACGGGGATGACGGAGCGAAGGGGCCTCGGGACTGGCAGAACCAGACCAGCCGCGACCGGCCGACCGGCCGGAACGACTAGCCGACCAAGACGAGGAAGAAAACACCGTGCAACTCGAAGCGCACGCCCCGTCCGTATCGCAGACCCAGACTCTCTCCCCGCCCGCAGTCCCGGAGGACTCCACCTTGACCCCGCTCACCGCGCTCACCGCGCTCGACGACGCCATCGAGAACCTCGGCGTCCCGGTTCCCTGCCGCACCTTCGACCCGGAGGTCTTCTTCGCCGAGTCCCCGGCGGACGTCGAGTACGCGAAGTCCCTCTGCCGTACCTGCCCGCTCGTCGAGGCCTGCCTCGCAGGGGCGACCGAGCGTCGTGAGCCCTGGGGCGTCTGGGGCGGAGAGCTCTTCGTCCAGGGCGTCGTCGTAGCCCGGAAGCGCCCGCGTGGCCGTCCGCGCAAGAACCCGGTTGCAGCGGCATGACCGCCCTCGGAACCATCGACCGCCCCCTCACGCACGACCCCCTGAAGCAGGCCCTCATGTCCCCCTACACCACGAGCGAGCAGCCGCACGGCGCCGCCCACGCAGACTTCATCACCGCAGGCGCGATCACCTCGCGTCAGAACAGGACCCGCGAAATGCAACTCATCCCAGAAGCCCTGGCTCGTGCCCATATGGACGACCGCATGCGCGAGGTGGACGCCGAGCGTCACGCCCGGCGCCTGGTCGCCGCCCGCCGCATGCAGCGGCGAGCCGAGCGCGTCTCGCTGCGTGCCCGCCGCGCGCTGGCCATGGCCGTCATGCACTAAGAGCCGAAGACAGCACCACCGGGGGGACCGGTCCGAAGGGACCGGTCCCCCCGGTGCGTTGCGGACGGCTGTCCACCCCGTACGGGGATATCGTCTGTAGGTGGACCAGCCGACTCCCCACCCCGCCCCACCGGGAACCGAGCCCGAGCCCGTCGTCTGCGCGCGCTGCGGCACCCAGGCCCCGCCCGGCCCCCCGCCCACCTGGACCTGCTCGGTGGAGAACGGGACCAGACAGTACTTCTGCGTCGACTGCGCGCGCGCCAACCTCCGCGCGATCGAAGGCAGGCTCGACTCCTCCTGGTGGTGAGCCGGCGGAGACCCGCGGCGACCGGTGGCGGCCGGTGGCGGCCGCCCCACGGCCTCACTCGTCGTCAGCGAACCCCGGCAGCCAGGTGTCCAGTTCCTCCCGCAGCCGCACCGTCGCGCCCAGCTGGCACAGCACCCCGATGGTGCTCAGCGTCACGCGGTGGATCAGCAGGTACGAGGGCGGCAGGTTGATCTGCCGGCCCAACTGGTGTGCGGGGGAGCGGGGATCGGCGATCCTCGCCGCCTGGCCGCGCAGCCACGGCCGGGTGAAGGTGAACTCCTCGGCCTCGGCGGGCTCGATGATCGGCTTCAGGTAGTCCAGCACCGCATCGGGGTCCAGCTCTATGGACTCCTTCACGAACCCCTCCGCGCACAGGTGCCCGTAGACCCCCTCGGCGTCGCCGTCCAGGGTCATCCGCAGCGACCTGCCGATGGGCTCGGGCCAGCCCCCGGGCAGCCGGTCGACCGTTCCGAAGTCCAGGACGCCCAGCCGCACCCGGCCGTCCGCGCCCGATATCAGGCGGAAGTTGCCCGGGTGCGGGTCCGCGTGCAGCAGGCCGGTGCGGGCGGGACCGGAGAAGAGGAACCGGGCCAGCAACTGACCGGCGCGGTCACGCTCCTCGTCGGTGCCGTCGGCTATCACCTCCGACAGCGGTGTGCCCTCCATCCACTCGGTGACCAGCACCTGGTCGCCCTGGTGCACGACATCCGGCACGACCACGTCCGGGTCGTCCGCGAAGGCGTCCGCGTGCGTCCGCTGGGCCTCCGCCTCCAACTCGTAGTCGAGCTCCTCGGAGACCCGGTCGCGCAACTCCTTGATCAGAGGCTTGATTTCCATACCGGGGATCAAGGGACCCAGCAGCCCCGCGAACCGGCCCAGCTGCTTCAGGTCCGCAAGCAGGGCCTCACCGGCCCCCGGGTACTGGACCTTGACCGCCACGGCCCGGCCGTCGTGCCACACCGCGCGGTGCACCTGGCCGATGGAGGCCGCCGCGGCCGGCTTGTCCTCGAACTCCTCGAACAAGTCCCGCCAGTCCGCGCCGAGCCGGTCCGCGAGCACCTGGTGCACCGTCGCCGAAGGCAGTGGCGGAGCGGCCTCCTGAAGCTTGGTCAGCGCCGCCCGGTAGGGCCCCGCGACCTCCTCGGGCAGGGCCGACTCGAAGACCGACAGGGCCTGCCCGAACTTCATGGCACCGCCCTTCAGCTCCCCGAGCGTGCGGAACAGCTGTTCCGCGGTGCGCTGTTGAAGTTCTCGCGCGACTATCTCGGCCGACTTGCCGCCGATCCGTTTGGTCAGCCCCCACGTGGCCCGACCGGCGATGCCGAGCGGCAGCGCGGCCAGCTTGGCGGTACGGGTGACCGCCTTCCGGGGAAGATCAGACATAACGCCCCTCCGTTTCCCAGACAGCTGCGCCGCAAGTGGCAGCCTCTGGCCCGCCCTCCGGCCCGGCGGACCCAACGCATCCTGTCATGACCCTCCCTGCCGGTCCGCTCCCGATACTCCTCCCGCGTGCTCCAGTACCGCTGGACGGGCCGCGCTCGCCCCGCACGGACAGTCAGGGTGCGGGCGCACCTGGGCTGCTTCCCAGTACAGGGAGGGCAGGGCGGCCTCCCAACGCGAGCCCGTGCTGGCGGGGAGTTCACCGTCGAGGAACGACAGCGCGTGGGCCGCGGCCAGGCCGGCCACCGCCGTGGACAGCCCCAGGTCGCACGCCGCGCCCGCGCGACGGCGGTGCGCCGATCTCCACTGCACCAGCATCCTCGGCCAGGCCGGATCCCGGTCCACGCGCTCGCGTTCCATGCACCCGGCGCACGCCGTGGCCCCCGGCAGCACCAGCGGCCCCACCAGCCCGGTGCCCTCCAGCACTCCCGCGAACAGGTGCGGGATACCGGTGGCGACCCAGCCGGCCGAGGTCTCCGGATCCGGAGCCCAGGCCCCCAGCCCGTCCCGGGGCGCGACCACCACCAGAGCCAGCCCGGGCTCCGTCCCCGCGTGCTCCCCGGCCCTCGGGGCGGGGCCCGGCGCCGACTCGCGCACCGCCTTCCCGGCCGCCTCCGCTCGCAGCCGGCCCACCCCACCGGGCCCGATTCCGCCGGGCGCCACATCGGCCGGCTCCACGCGCCCCCCGTCGAGGACCTCGACGCGGCCCACGCCGGCCCCCGCCAGGACCGAGGCGATCACCGCGCCCACCCGGCCGCTCCCGCGCACCTGGACCCGTATCGCCCGGCGCGCGGCCACGCCCCGCAAGTCCCCTCCCGGCTCTCGGAGGACGAGGGACAGCGAGCCCAGATCGGGCCCCAGTCGCTCCAGGGCCTCGGGCCGCCCCCGCACGGCCTGCGCCCGCGGGCCGCCCGCCGTGACGTCGTCGATCAGGCCGGCCCCCGCCAGCCGCCGCACCACCTCGTCCGCCTGACCGTCCGGCAGACCCATCGCCGCGGCCTCCGCGCGCAGCAGCTCCATCCCCCGCGTCCCGTCGATCCGGTCGATCAGCGCGCCCGTCGCCGTGTCCACCGGCCCGAGCACCACCGCGTGCGCCGGGGTCACCCCGAACTGCACCGTCTGCAGATCCCGCCAAGCCCGCGCCAGCGCCGGCTTCACCTTCGGATACATCTGCGGCCTCCCCCGATCCCGACCTCGATTTCCGCGTCTTGCGCGGCCACTTCCGCAACAGTGCCCGCCCGCCGAATTCCCCGCAGAAATTTGTCCACAGGCGAGAGGTATTAGGCATATGAGATGGAGAAAAGGGATGCTCTGCGGGCCCGCCGTGAATCGATCATGTTCGAACCCTGGACGAGCGGGACTTCTGCGACGGCGACCCGGTACCGTCGTGGCGTGTCCGCCGACCCAACGCAGCGCGCCGTCGAAGTCCGCCGGAGCGCGCGCCGCCGCAGGACCGTATCCGCCTACCGCGAGGGTGACCGTACGGTCGTCCTCATCCCTGCCCGGATGTCCGAGGCGGAGGAGCGGCGCTGGGTGGGCGTCATGCTCGACAAGCTCGCCGCCCAGGAGGGCAAACGCACCTTCGGGGACGCGGAACTGGGCGAGCGCGCCGAGCGTCTCTCCGAGCAGTACTTCGGCGGCCGCGCACGCCCGCGCTCGGTCCGCTGGGTCACCAACCAGAACACCCGCTGGGGCTCCTGCACCCCGGCCGAGGGCAGCATCCGGCTCTCGCACCGCCTCCAGGGGATGCCGGAGTACGTGGTCGACTACGTGCTCCTGCACGAGCTCGCCCACCTCCTGGTCCCCGGCCACGGCCCCCGCTTCTGGGAGCTGCTGGAGGCCTACCCGAAGACCGAGCGGGCCCGCGGATACCTGGAGGGCGTGGTCGCGGCCGAGAGGCTGCCGAAGGTCCCCGCAGCCCGAGACGAATAGGTCCGGAGCGGCGCGGCGTGATATGTACCGGGTCGGTACCGGCTTGGCCGGATGTCGGAAGTTGCCGTTAGCCTGAGCGGCACGTATTCACAGTCGGGATGGGGGACGGTCGTTACGTATGGCCAGGGAATTCCAACGAGGCCACAAGGCCAAGATCAGTGATCTGACGGCGGGCACGGATCTGTACGTAGGCGTCCAGATCTCCGGACCCGGACTCACCTTCGACATCAGCTGCTTCGGCCTCGACGCCAATGAACAGCTGTCGGACGACCGTTACTTCGTCTTTTTCAACCAGCCGAAGTCGCCGGAGGAGTCCATCCAGCTCCTCGGCGCGCAGTCCGGCGACTCGGAATCCTTCCGGGTGACCCTGGACCGCATCCCGGCGAACATCCACAAGCTGTCCTTCACCGCCACCATCGACGGCGCCGGACAGATGTCGCAGATCGGCCCGGGCTACATCCGGATCGTGGCGGGCGGCGAAGAGGTCGTCCGGTACTCGTTCAACGGCTCGGAGTTCAGCACCGAGCGGGCCGTCATGCTCGGCGACTTCTACCTGAAGGACGTCTGGCGCTTCGCGGCCGTCGGCCAGGGCTTCGACGGCGGACTCGAGGCGCTCCTGAAGAACTTCGGAGGCGAGGTCGCCGAGGAGGAGCCGCAGCAGCCGCAGCAGCAGGTCCCGGCCCAGGCCGCGGCCACGCCCGGATTCGCCGCGCCGCCGCAGGCGGCCGCCCCGGCACCCGCCTTCGGCGCGCCCGCTCAGCAGGCCCCGCAGGCCCCGGCCCCCGCGCCTTCCTACGGCGGTCAGGCCCCGGCCGCGCCGGCCCCCGCCCCGCAGCCGCAGGCGTACCCGCAGCACAGCGCGCCCACGATGGCCGCGCCGCTGGTGGTCCCGCCGCAGCAGCCGGGTTACGGCCAGCCGCCGCAGCAGCCCTACGGGCAGGTCCCGCCGCCGCCCGCCCCGGCCCCCGCGCCCTACGGCCAGCAGCCGTCCTACGGCGGCCAGCAGCCCCAGCCGGGCTACGGCCAGCAGCCGCAGCCGGGCTACGGCCAGCAGCCGTCGTACGGCCAGGTCCCCGGCCAGCAGCCGCCCGCGTACGGCCAGCAGCCCGGCTACCCCCAGCAGGCCGCCCCCGCCGCGGGCGCGGGCCTCGCCGCCGCCCTCCAGCCGTACAAGGAAGCCCCCACGGGCAGCCGCTGGACCCCGCAGAACCAGCAGCTCATGCGGGTCGACCTCGCGATGGGCGGTCAGGCCGTCCTCGCCCGCCAGGGCAGCATGGTCCTCTACCAGGGCAAGGTCGACTTCAGCTACAAGGGCGCGGGCTTCGCCGGCCGCATCGTCGGCAACGCCACCGGCCAGGAGATGCAGCTCATGCGCTGCACCGGCCGCGGCCAGGTCTTCCTCGCGGAGAACGGCGCCCACCTGCACGCCATCGAACTCCAGGGCGACGCCATCTGCGTCTCCGCGGAGAACGTCCTCGCCTTCGACGAGTCGCTCCAGCACGAGGTCCGCCGCATCGAGGGCCACGGCATCCCCGGCGGCGCCCTGTTCACCATGCAGTTCCAGGGCACCGGCACCGTGATCGTCAAGACGCAAGGCGTCCCCGTCGTCCTGCCCGTCACACCGACCACCTTCGCGGACAGCAACGCCATCGTGGCGTGGTCGGCCGCCTCCCAGGTGATCCTGTCCAGCCAGGTCCGGCTCCGGCGCAACGCCTACCCCGGCCACAGCGGGGAGACCGTGAACCTCCAGTTCCGCGGCGCTCCCGGCAACTTCATCGTCGTCCAGCCGTACGAGGTCTGAGGGAGCCCGACATGAACGCAACGAACCAGCAGCTCGCGGGCTACGCCCCGACCCCCGTCACGGCCCGCATGGAGAACCACGGCCGGGCCATGCTCAAGGTCGCCATGCAGAGCGGCCAGGACCTCTTCGCCCGCACGGGCTCGATGGTCGCCTACGAGGGCTTCGTCCAGTACGAGCCCAACCCGCCGGCCGTCCGCCAGATGGCCTCCCAGTGGCTCACCGGCGAAGGCGCACCGCTCATGAAGTGCACCGGCGACGGCCTGCTCTACCTCGCCGACTACGGCGCGGACGTCGTCGTCATCAACCTCAACAACGACGCCCTCTCGGTCAACGGCACCAACCTGCTCGCCTTCGACGCCCACCTCCAGTGGGGCGTCGAGCGGGTCAAGGGCATGGCCAAGTTCGCCGGCCAGGGCCTGTTCAACGTGCAGGTCGCCGGCACCGGCTGGGTCGCCATCACCTCCCGCGGCACCCCGATCGTGGTCGACTGCGGCCGCGGCGAGGACGAGACGTACGTCGACCCCGACGCGCTCGTCGCCTGGTCCCCGAACCTGAAGGTCAAGGGCAAGCGCAGCTTCAAGGCCTCGTCCCTGATCGGCCGGGGCAGCGGGGAGGCCTACCAGATGGCCTTCTCCGGCCAGGGCATCGTCGTCGTACAGCCCAGCGAGGACAGCACCGACCGGCTCCGGGCCCGGGGCTGAGGGGGAGAAGGCACACCATGCAGAGCTCACTTTTCGCCCACGCCGAGGCGCAGTCCCAGGACCGGTACACCGTCCAGAACCCGCAGCTCCTGCGGGTCTCGCTGACCGGCCACGACGACGTACTCGCCCGCAAGGGCGCGATGGTCGCCTACCAGGGCATCATCGACTTCGACGGCGAGTACCAGAGCACCACCCAGCGCACCGCCCGTGCCCGCACCGGCGAGGGTCTCGACCTGATGCGCTGCTCCGGGCAGGGCACGGTCTACCTGGCCAACCTCGCCCAGTACGTGCACGTCGTGGACGTGGACCAGGACGGCCTCACGGTCGACAGCAGCTACGTCCTGGCCCTGGACTCCACGCTGCACACCGAGGCCATCGCGGTGGACAGCCAGTACGGGATCTCCGGCTCCGGCAAGTACCAGCTCAACATCTCCGGCCGGGGCAAGGTCGCCCTGATGACCTCCGGTCAGCCGCTGATGATGCAGGTCACGCCCGACAAGTACGTCAACGCCGACGCGGACGCCATCGTCGCCTGGTCGACGTCGCTGCGCGTGCAGATGCAGGCCCAGACGCACTCCACCGGTGTCTGGCGGCGCCGCGGCAACACCGGCGAGGGCTGGGAGCTCAGCTTCCTGGGCACCGGCTTCGCGCTGGTCCAGCCCAGCGAGGTACTGCCGCCGCAGAACGCCCAGCTCGGCCAGGGCGTCGCGGCCCAGTTCGGCATGGGTCAGCACGGCGCGCACGCGCAGAACCAGAACAACGCCTGGAACTAGCGCGGGCGGCGCGGTAGCCACGACGAAGGGGCGGTCCCACCTCGGGACCGCCCCTTCGTCTTCGTCACTCCGCCGGTCGCAGGCTCCGCGGCTCAGTCGCCGAGCCGCGCCAAGGTCGCCTCCAGCAGCCGCACCACCGAGGCGTCGGCCACCGCCGGCACCTCCTCGTACGGGAACCAGCGCAGGTCCAGGGACTCGTCGCTGATCTCCGCCACCGCGCCGGCCGGGGCCAGCGCCGCGTACTGCACGTCCAGGTGCCAGTTGCAGGGCGCCGGGATCGGATGCCGGTCCAGCCGCACCGGCCCGCCCGGCAGCAGGCTCAGCCCGGACGGGATCCCCGACTCCTCGACGGCCTCGCGCAGCGCCACCCCGGCCAGGGTCTCGTCGCCGGGCTCGCAGTGACCGCCCATCTGCAGCCACATGCCCAGCTTCTTGTGCAGGGTCAGCAGGACCCGGCGGCTCACCGGGTCGATCACCAGGGCACTGCCGGTGACGTGCCCGGCCTGGCAGGGCTTGTAGACCCCGTCCTCGTGGGCGGCCAGGTGCTCCAGGTAGACGTCACGCAGCTCGGGCTGGTCCTCGTACGCCTTCAGCACGAGGACCGCGTCTTCGTGCAGGCTCACTTCTCGCCGCCGTCCTCGTCGCGCTTCTCCGCGGCCTCGCCGAGCATCTTGTCCAGCTCCGAGAAGTCCATCTGCTCGCGGTGCACGAAGCCGTCCGGGTCGTCCAGGTCGGAGGCCGTCGGCAGCATGTCCGGGTGCTCCCACAGCCCGTCGCGCCCGTCCACCCCGCGCGCGTCGGTGAGCGAGGCCCACAGCCGCGAGGCGTCCCGCAGCCGGCGCGGACGCAGCTCCAGGCCGATCAGCGTCGCGAAGGTCTGCTCCGCCGGACCACCCGAGGCGCGCCGCCGGCGCATGGTCTCGCGCATCGCGTCCGCCGAGGTCAGGCGGGGCTTGGCCGCCTCGTGCACGACCGCGTCCACCCAGCCCTCGACCAGCGCGAGCGCCGTCTCCAGGCGGGCCAGGGCGGCCTTCTGCTCGGGGGTGTCCTGCGGCTGGAACATGCCGCCCTGGAGCGCCTCCTGCAGCTGCTCCGGATTCGACGGGTCCAGCTGACCGACCACGTCCTCCAGCTTGGAGGTGTCGACCTTGATGCCGCGGGCGTAGCCCTCGATCGCACCGAAGAGGTGCGAGCGCAGCCACGGCACGTGCGCGAACAGCCGGGCGTGCGCCGCCTCGCGCAGGGCCAGGTACAGCCGTACCTCGTCCGAGGGGACGCCCAGGTCCTTGCCGAAGCTCTCGATGTTCAGCGGCAGCAGCGCGGCCTTGCCGGCCGGGCCCAGGGGCAGCCCGATGTCGGTCGAGCCGACGACCTCGCCCGCGAGCACGCCCACGGCCTGCCCGATCTGCTGGCCGAACATGGCGCCGCCCATGGAACGCATCATCCCGAGCAGCGGGCCCGCCATGGCCTGCATCTCTTCGGGCAGCACGCTGCCCATGGCCGCGCCGACCCGCTCGGCGACCGGGTCCACGAGCTCCTTCCACACCGGGAGGGTCGCCTCGACCCACTCGGCGCGGCTCCACGCCACGGCGGTCGTGGCGCCCGAGGGCAGCGAGGTCACGCCGTCCAGCCAGTGGTCGGCGAGGCGCACGGCCTCCTCGACGGCCGACTTCTCGGCGATGCCGACGCTCACGTCCTTCACGCCGTCCGACGTGCCCTGCGAGACGGTCTGGCGGGCGATGTCCTTGGCCATGTCCCAGTTCACGGGACCGCCCTCGTAGCTCAGCATCTGGCCGAGCTGCTGGAAGGCCGCGCCCAGGTCATTGGGGTTCATCGAACCGAACATCGCGGCGAACGGATTGTCCGCGCCGCCCTGGCCGCCGGCGCCGCCGGGCAGTCCCATGCCCGGGAACCCGAACGGATTCGGGCCGCCCTGACCGCCCTGATTGCCCTTCTTCTTGCCCTCGTCGCCGTTCTCCGGCTCCTCCGGCGGAAGGCCGAATCCGAATGGGGTGTCGCTCACGGGTTTCCTCGGCTCGTAGGGCCGCCGGCGGGTGCCGACGGGCAATGGTCCGACAACACCACCCAGCGTAGACACCCGAGCCGCTTGCGGGCTCGGTGCTCCGCCGACTCCTGGGCTGCGGCAGGATGGACATCACCTGGTAGGTACGCGTCACGACGCGTCCCTACTGAAGACAACCGCTGGAGACGCCTGGTGAGTTCCCCGGATCCGCACGCTTTGGACAAGCTCAGCCCGGAAAATCGCCCCGAGCCGGGCGACAGCCCCGACGGTGTTCGCCAGCCGCGTAACCCGGCCCTGCGCGGCCCGGTGATCGCGGTGACCGGTGCCGCGACCGGGGTGGGCGCTGCCCTGGTGACCAGGTTGGCCGAGTCCGACGAGGTCAAGCAGGTCGTCGCGATCGACGAGCGGCGGGGCGAGTGCGCGGCCGCGCAGTGGCACGTCCTGGACGTACGGGACCCCGCGATCGCCGAGAAGCTGCGCGGCGCCGACGTGGTCGTCCACCTCGCGCTGGACCTCGACCTGGAGACCGACCCGGCGGCCCGTACGGCGTACAACGTGCGCGGCACCCAGACCGTGCTGACGGCCGCCGCGGCGGCCGGGGTGCACCGGGTCGTGCTGTGCACCTCGGCGATGGTCTACGGGGCCCTGCCGGACAACGACATCCCGCTCTCGGAGGACTCCGAGCTGCGTGCCACCGCCGAGGCGACCGGCGTCGGAGACCTTCTGGAGATCGAGCGGCTGGGGCGGCGGGCGCCTCGCGCGCACCCCGGGCTGAACGTGACCGTGGTCCGCCCGGCGGTCCTCGTCGGAGGTACGGACACCGCGCTGACCCGTTACTTCGAGTCCCCGCGCCTGCTGGTGGTGGCCGGCTCCCGGCCGACCTGGCAGTTCTGCCACGTCGAGGACCTGGTCAGCGCGCTGGAGTACGCCGCCCTGGAGAAGGTCGAGGGCGAGCTGGCGGTGGGCTGCGAGGGCTGGCTGGAGCAGGAGGAGGTCGAGGAGCTGAGCGGCATCCGCCGCATGGAGCTCCCGTCCGCGGTCGCGCTGGGCGCGGCGGCCAGGCTGCACCGGATCGGGCTCACGCCGTCCCCGGCCGGGGACCTCGCGTACACGATGCACCCGTGGGTGGTCAGCGTCAGCGGGCTGCACGCGGCGGGGTGGCGGCCGCGGTGGACGAACGAGGAGGTGCTGGCCGAGCTCCTCCAGGAGGTCGCGGGACGCCACACCGTCGCGGGGCGGCGGCTGGGCCGCAAGGACGCCACCGCCGCGGGTGCCGCCGGTGCGACGGTCGCGCTGCTGGGTGCCGCCGCCGCGATTCGCGCTGCGCGCAGGCGCCGCGGTCTCTGACCCCGGCCCTGACCCGGGCGCTGCCCGGTGCCCTCCCGGCCTGCCTGCCGGGGCCGGGGGCCGGGGCGGCCGTGCGGCGCCGTCGCGCGAGCGGCCCCGGGCTGCGCCCGGGCTCCCGGGGCTCCGCCCCGGACCCCGCGCCTCAAACGCCGGCGAGGCTGGACGTGCCCGCGGAGGCCGGCGAGGCTGGACGTGCCCCCGGAGGCCGGCGAGGCTGGACGTGCCCGCGGAGGCCGGCGAGGCTGGACGTGCCCGCGGAGGCCGGCGAGGCTGGACGTGCCCGCGGAGGCCGGCGAGGCTGGACGTGCCCCCGGAGGCCGGCGAGGCTGGACGTGCCCGCGGGGGCGTAGGTGTTTGGTAGGAGGATCCCAAGGGGGCGGGGCCGCGCCGGGGGATCCTGCTATTTCGCCGCGTCAGCGGCTAGGGCACGATGAAGGCATGGCACCGCACTTCGACCACCCCGGCGAGCAGGCCGCTCCGGACCCCATCCGGCTGCTCGAGATCCGTGACACCCCGCTCTCGATCGACGAGGTCTTCCAGGCCGTCGGCGACGACGCGACGGGCGGTACGACGCTCTTCGTCGGCACGGTGCGCAACCACGACGGCGGGGCCGACGTCGAGTCCCTCGGCTACTCCTGCCACCCCACCGCCCAGGCCGAGATGCGGCGCGTCGCCGAGCGCGTCGTGGCCAAGTACCCGGTCCGCGCCCTGGCCGCCGTACACCGCGTCGGCGACCTCTCCGTCGGTGACCTGGCCGTCGTCGTCGCCGTGTCCTGCCCGCACCGCGGCGAGGCCTTCGACGCCTGCCGGATGCTCATCGACGACCTCAAGCACGAGGTCCCGATCTGGAAGCATCAGACGTTCTCCGACGGCTCGGAGGAGTGGGTCGGCGCCTGCTGACCCCCGGCCGGAGGGCCGCCCCCGGAAGGGGGTACCCTCGCACCCGTTCGGCCGCGCAACACGCCCTCGATTTGCGTAACCCCCCCACGGGCACGAGCGTTGAAGCCACCACAACGGCACGTACTTTCGGGGTAGGGAGACACGCCCATGGCATCTCTGGCGTGGTTGCTGATTCCGCTGTTCGCCGCGATCGGCGCGGGCATATGGGGCAGCTGGGCGGCACGCGACCGCACACAAGGCGACATATCCGAGCTGGCGGGCTACGCGCGGTTCCGCGAAGCCATGGGCAAGACCGATCCCGCCAGGGTGAAGGCGGAAGCACACTCCGGTTCCGACGCCGTCTGACGCGTCCCGCGAGTGCTCCGGCCCGGCTCCGGCCCCTCGCGGACCGGCCCCGGGAGCCGCTTCACAGGGCCGTCCCGTACTGTCGGATCCATGCCACGCCGCACCGCGACGATGCTCGCCTCCACGCTCGTGCTGTTCGCGCTGCTCTGCGCGGGGGTGTTCATCAAGGTCCCCTACTCGGAGATGAGTCCCGGGCCGACCGTGAACACGCTCGGGGACTCGCACGGCGAGCCCGTCCTCAACATCTCGGGGCGCAAGACGTACCCGACCAGCGGCCACCTCAACATGACGACGGTCCGCGTCACCGGCGCGGACTACGACATGAACCTGCTGGAGGCGGTCTACGGCTGGCTGGCCGACGACAACATCGTCGTACCGCACGAGAACCTGTACCCCGACGGCAAAACGGACGAGCAGTCCACCCAGGAGAACGCCGAGGAGTTCAGCCAGTCGCAGCAGAGCGCCAAGGTGGCGGCCCTGAAGGAGCTCGGCATCCCGGTCACCGCCCGCGTGATCGTGGCCTCGGTCGTGAAGGACAGCCCCTCCGACGGCAAGCTGCACGCCGGGGACGTGATCAAGGCCGTGGACGGCACCCCGGTCACCGCGCCCGAGGACGTGGCCAAGTTCGTCACCAAGCACAAGCCGGGCGACCCGGTCGAGTTCACCATCGTGCCCGCCGCGGAAGCGGCCGAGGCGGCCAAGGCGAACCGTGAGCCCAGCGGCTCCACCAAGATCGTCATCACGGCCGGCAAGGCTGAGGACGACGGCCACGCCATCGTCGGCATCCGGGCCGGCACCGATCACACGTTCCCGTTCACGATCGACATCAAGCTCGCCGACGTCGGCGGCCCGAGCGCCGGCCTGATGTTCGCCCTCGGCATCGTCGACAAGCTGACCCCGGAGGACCTCACGGGCGGCAAGTTCGTCGCGGGCACCGGCACCATCGACGACACGGGCAAGGTCGGCCCCATCGGCGGCATCCAGATGAAGACCATCGGGGCGCGCAAGGCGGGCGCCGAGTACTTCCTGACGCCCGCCGAGAACTGCGCGTCGGCCGCCAAGAACGTGCCCGACGGCCTGACCCTGGTGAAGGTGTCCACCATCGACGACGCCACGAAGGCGCTGGAGAAGATCCGCAAGGGGGACAAGGCCGGGCTGCCGCAGTGCGGCGT
Organism: Streptomyces sp. NPDC096339; assembly: GCF_044762985.1. Classification (NCBI taxonomy): domain Bacteria; kingdom Bacillati; phylum Actinomycetota; class Actinomycetes; order Kitasatosporales; family Streptomycetaceae; genus Streptomyces; species Streptomyces sp. NPDC096339. The sequence continues at coordinate 45,349 of NZ_JBIWFI010000019.1, forward strand.
CACCAGGTCCTGACCCCCTCGACGGCTCAGGAGAAGGTCGCGGCCAGCGCCTCCGCCAGCCCGGGCACCAGCCCGCCGCCGGTGAGGACCTCCGTCGAGGAGTCCTTCTCCCGCAGGCGTACGGCCGACTCGCGCGACCCGTCCCGCAGCACGGCCACCGTGAGGCGCACCTCCTGCCGCTCCGGGTGACCGGCGACCCACTTCGACAGCTGCTTGTCGTTCAGCCCCTCCGGCACGGAGGCCTCGGCGGACGGCGGCAGCATCAGCCGCTCCACCGTCAGGGCGCAGCCGACGACCGCGTCGGGCCAGGCGACGGTGCCCAGGAACTTGTCGAGGGGCGTCCCCTTGGGCAGCTCGTCCTGCTCGATCGGGGTGAGGGAGGTGTTGCCGGCGTCGTCCTGGTCGAGGCCGAGCTGGCTCGCCAGGCGAGGTTCCTGCTTCTTGAGCTTGGCGGTGTCGACGAGGGCGAACAGCCGCGCGGGCTGGTCCCAGCCGAGGCCGGCGGCGTACTCGTCGATCTCTAGACAGGCACGGGTGAGCGGGCTGGCCGCCATCGGCGTGCCGGGGGAAGGCGAAACGTTGGACATGGACAACATCCTGCCTCCTTTCCGGCGGTTACCGGGAACTGACTAAAGCCTCAGTAAGTTGCAAGAGTGGGCTCTACGATCGGGGGCCCCGTTATTACCAGACTCAGCGACTTTCGAGGTGTGGACCTTGGCTTTCCAGATGCCGGACCGCGGCGGAGGCCCTTCCGGGCCACGGATGAGAGTCGGCCGCCCCTCCCGGCGGGCCCGGACTCTCCTGATGACCCTGGGCGTCCTGGCCGTCCTGGCCATGCTCTTCATCATGTTCGCGGGCTTCTGGACGGACTGGTTGTGGTTCCGCTCCGTGAAGTACTCGACGGTCTTCACCACCACCCTGTGGACCAAGATCGGCCTCTTCGCCGTCTTCGGCCTGCTGATGGCGGGGGCCGTGGGCTTCAACATCTGGCTGGCGCACCGGCTGCGGCCGCCGCTCAGCGCGATGTCGATGGAGCAGCAGAGCCTCGACCGCTACCGGATGAGCATCGCCCCGTACAAGAAGTGGCTGCTCCTGGGCATCGCCGTGCTCGTCGGCCTGATCGCGGGCGCCTCCGCGGCAGGCCAGTGGAAGACCTGGCTCATGTACGTGAACGGGGTGCCCTTCGGCACGAAGGACCCCCAGTTCCACATGGACGTGTCCTTCTACACCTTCGACCTGCCCTGGTACCGCTTCCTGCTCGGCTTCGGCTTCGCCGCGGTCGTGCTGTCGGTGATCGCCGCGGCCGTCGTGCACTACCTGTACGGCGGACTGCGCGTGACCAGCCCGGGCGCCCGGGCCACCGCCGCGGCGACCGGGCACCTGTCGGTGCTGCTCGGCCTCTTCGTCACCCTCAAGGCCGTCGCGTACTGGCTCGACCGGTACGGGCTGGCCGTGAAGTCCAGTGACTTCAAGGCCGCCGACAACTGGACGGGTCTGCGGTACGTCGACGCGAACGCCTACCTGCCCGCGAAGACGATCCTCGTCGCCATCGCCGCGATCTGCGCCCTGCTGTTCTTCGCGACGCTGTGGCGCCGCACCTGGCAGCTGCCGGTGATCGGCTTCGGCCTGATGGTGCTCTCGGCGATCCTGATCGGCGGGCTCTACCCGGCGATCGTGCAGAAGTTCCAGGTCCAGCCGAACGAGCAGGCCAAGGAATCCCCGTACGTCAAGAAGAACATCGATGCCACGCGCGACGCCTACGGGGTCGCCGGCTCCGAGGTCACGGAATACCCGGGTGCCCCGAACCCGAAGACGGACAAGAACGTCCTGCGCCAGCAGGCCGACACGACCGCCAGCATCCGGCTCCTCGACCCGAACATCGTCTCGCCGGCCTTCCAGGTAGGCCAGCAGGTCAAGAACTACTACGCCTTCCCGTCCACGCTCGCCGTGGACCGGTACAGCGGGCAGGACACGGTCATCGGGCTGCGCGAGCTGAACATCGGCGGCATCCCGAAGAACAACTGGATCAACGACCACTTCAAGTACACGCACGGCTACGGCGTGGTCGCGGCCAAGGGCACCACCGTCGGTGACCAGGGCGCCCCGGACTTCACCCAGTCCGACCTCCCCTCCAAGGGGATCTTCGGCACGGACTTCGAGCAGCGCATCTACTACGGCGAGCAGACGAAGCAGTACTCGATCGTCGGCGGTCCGCAGAAGGAGCTCGACTACACCTCGGACAACCAGGGCGAGAGGGAGACGAGCTACGAGGGCGACTCGGGCGTCAACCTCGACAACCCGGTCAACCGGGCGGCGTACGCGCTCACCTTCAGCGAGCCGCAGATCCTCTACTCGGGGGCCATCGGCAAGGGTTCGCGGATCCTGTACAACCGCACGCCGAAGGACCGCGTCGAGACCGTCGCCCCGTGGCTGACCATCGACGGCGCGCCGTACCCGGCCGTCATCGGCAAGAGGGTCGTCTGGATCGTCGACGCGTACACGACCACCAACGGCTACCCGTACGCCTCGCGCACCACGCTGGGCCAGAGCACCACGGACTCGCTGACCAACAGCCAGCGCGCGGTGGTCGCCCAGGAGAACCAGGTCAACTACATCCGCAACTCGGTGAAGGCCACCGTCGACGCGTACGACGGCACGGTCACCCTGTACCAGTGGGACACCGAGGACCCGGTCCTGAAGACCTGGATGAAGGCGTTCCCCGGCACGGTGAAGTCCAAGAGCGAGATCTCCAAGCCGCTCCTGGACCACCTGCGCTACCCGCAGGACCTCTTCAAGGTCCAGCGCGAGCTGCTGACCCGCTACCACGTCACCGACCCGCAGACCTTCCTCAGCGGCAGTGAGGCGTGGGCCGTCCCGGACGACCCGACGACCAAGGCCGGTACGGCGGTTCCGCCGTACTACCTGTCGATGAAGACGCCGGGCCAGAAGGAGAAGGACCAGGTCTTCTCCCTCACGACGACGTTCACGCCGAACGGGCGGGGCAACCTCAGCGCCTTCATGTCGGTCAACGCCGATCCGGGCACCCCGGACTACGGCAAGATCAGAATCCTGAAGACGCCCACGAGCAAGCCGCCGGAGGGCCCCGAACAGGTGCAGAGCAAGTTCCAGTCCGATCCGAAGATCGCCGAGACGATCCGCCTGCTGCGCGGTGGTGACTCGGAGATCGAGTACGGGAACCTGCTCGCGGTGCCGCTCGACGGCGGGATGCTCTACGTCGAGCCGGTGTACGTCAGAAGCTCCGGTCTGAAGTACCCGCTGCTGCGCAAGGTGCTGGTGACCTACGGCAACCAGACGGCCTTCGAGGACACGCTCGAGAAGGCGCTGAACGTGGTGTTCGGAGCGGAGGCCCCGACCACGTCCGTCCCGCCGGCGCAGCCTCCGGGCGAGGGCAACGTCACGCCGCCGCAGGTCGGTCAGGACCCGACGGTCAAGGCCGCGCTCGCCGAAGCGCAGAAGGCGATCGAAGACGCCGAGAAGGCCAGGCAGGCCGGCGACTGGGCGGCCTTCGGCAAGGCGCAGGACGAGATCAAGGCGGCGCTGAAGAAGGCGATCGACGCCGAAGCGAAGGCGGCGGCGCCCAAGCCGGCCGGTCAGTGAGCGGAGGGTCCGTGATCAAGGAGTAACGGCTTCGTCCCGCGTCGTGATACTGTGGTGTCACCGACGCGGGGTGGAGCAGCTCGGTAGCTCGCTGGGCTCATAACCCAGAGGTCGCAGGTTCAAATCCTGTCCCCGCTACTGAAGACGAAGGCCCGGATCCGATGGATCCGGGCCTTCGTCATGTCCGGGATATGCCCCGGATATGTACGGGGATGGACACGCGGTAGCTGGGGCGGGTGAGTTGGGGCAGGACCGTGTTTGACTTAGCGGTCTGTGGGCATGTCGACAAAACGCTGTAGTGACCTCACTGGCTGCGACATACCAGGTGTACGCGGGTAGCAGGTGATGCGACGATGGGATTTATGGGGGACAGGCCAACTCTGCTGGAGACAGGGCGGATTGCGAGGGCGGAAGCCGAACCGGCCACGGGGGCCAAGGGGGCGGCTCGGGCCGCCGACGCGCGGACCGCGCAGACCGATGCGGATGTCTTGGACAAGCACAACACGGAGGACGTGTTCGGGGAGGTCGACGCCGCGAGCGACGCGGAGCTGGAAGCCCGGCACCGGGTCGCCGCCGACAAGGGGGACCCGGGCGCCATGAGCGTGCTCGGGGCTCTGCTGCTGCGCCGCGGCGACCTGGACGGGGCCGAGCCCTACCTGCGCGGCGCCACCGGCGAGGGGGACCGGGCCGCCGCGAACAACCTCGGCGTACTGCTGCACCAGCGGGGCTACCCGGACGAGGCCGCCGGCTGGTGGCGGGTCGCGGCCGTGGCCGGATCCGCGCCCGCCGCGCACGCCCTGGGCCGCCACTTCCGCGAGCGCGGCGACGAGCCCGCCGCCGAGTACTGGATGCGGCAGGCGGCGGAATCCGGCCATGCGCTGGGCGCGTACGGACTGGCCGACCTGCTGGAGCACCGCGGGGACAAGGGAGTCGAGCGGTGGTTCCGCGCCGCCGCCGAACAGGGCCACCGCGAGGCCGCGTACCGGCTGGCGCGGCACCTGCGCAAGGGCGACCCGGCCGAGGCCGAGCAGTGGTACCGGCAGGCCGCCGCGCGCGGACACCGGCGTGCCGCGCTGCACCTGGGCGCGCTGCTTGAGGCCCGCGGGGAGCTCAAGGAGGCCGGACGCTGGTACCTGACCTCCGCCAAGCAGGGCGAGGCACGGGCCGCGTGCGCGCTCGGCTTCCTGCTGCGCGACGCCGGCGACGAGGACAGCGCGGCCGCGTGGTGGCACCGCGCCGCGCAGGACGGCGACGGGAACGCCGCCAACGCCCTGGGCGCGCTGCACGCCGCCCGCGGCGAGACCGAGACCGCGGAACGCTGGTACCGGACCGCGATGGACGCGGGCGATCAAAACGGGGCGTACAACCTTGCTTTGCTGTGCGTGGCACAGGACCGGACCGCGCAGGCCGAGCAGTGGTACCGCCGTGCGGCCTACGCCGGGCACCGGGAGGCGGCCAACGCGCTGGCGATCATGCTGCTCCAGGCCGGGGACGCGGCGGGCGCCGAGCCGTGGTTCTCGAAGGCGGCGGAGGCCGGCAGCGTGGACGCCGCCTTCAACCTCGGGATCCTCTTCGCCAGCCGCGACGAGGACCGCTCCGCCCTGAAGTGGTACGAGCGGGCCGCGTCGGCCGGCCACACGGACGCGGCTCTCCAGGTCGGGATCGCGCTGGTGCGGGACGGCGAGGAGCGGGCCGCGGAACGGCACCTGCGGTGCGCGGCGGGCGGCGGCAGCGCGGAGGCGGCCTTCCGGCTGGCCGCGCTGCTGGAGTCGCTGGCCCCACCGCCGGAGCCGGTGGCGCTCGGCGAGCCGGTGGGCGGGGCCGCCCGGACCGAGAGCGAGGAGTGGTACGAGCGGGCCGCCGAACTGGGGCACCGCCGGGCACAGGTGCGGGTCGGCATGCTGGCCTCCGCCCGCGGTGACGTGGACGTGGCCGCGCGGTGGTACCGGGAGGCGGCCGAAGCCGGCTCCCGCAACGGGGCGTTCAACCTCGGGCTGCTGCTGGCCCGCGAGGGGAGCGAGCCGGAGGCAGCACTGTGGTGGACCCGGGCGGCGGTGGCGGGCCACGGCCGGGCCGCGCTGCGGCTGGGCCTGCTGGCGGCCCGGCACGGGGACCTCGCGGAGGGCCAGAAGTGGTGCGTCCGGGCGATGGAGCTGGGCCCGGCGGAGGTCTCGGAACGGGCGGCGCGACTCCGGGAAGCGCTGGCGGAGGAACTCTCGGCCTGATCCCCTGCGGGGGGCTCGGCCGGGGCGGGCGCGTGCGGCGCGCCTGCCGGCCTCTGGCCCCGCACCCCGTGCCTCAGTCGCCGGCGCGGCTGGTGCAGTCCCCTTGGCGGGGCCGGACGGGCGAGGGCGCGGCGCGGCTGCCGGGGGCGCTGCCCCCGGACCCCCGCGCCTCAAACGCCGGCGAGGCTGGATTCGCCCCCGGCGCCGCCGGGCTTCCCCCGGCAGGGCCGGATTTGCCCCCTGCGGGGCCGGGGATCGCGGTGGGAGTGCGCAAGGAGCGGGCTGCCGGGACGGAGGCGGCACTCAAGGAGGCCGCGCGGGTGCTCTTCCTGGAGCGCGGCTACGCGCAGACGAAGATCACCGACATCACCAAGGCGGCCGGCCGCTCCACCGGATCGTTCTACGAGCACTTCGCCGGCAAGGACGAGCTGCTGAGCGCCCTCTTCGCGGACATGGGGGCCCAGGTGGATGCGGCGCTCGGCGCCGGGGGTCACCCGCGCGAGCACGACCTGGCCGACCGGGGGCAGTTGCGGGTGCATGCAGCGGCCATGTGGGGCGTCTTCCGGGACCGTCTGCCGGTCGTGGCGGCCCTCTTCCAGAAGTCGATGACCGAGCCGCCCGGATCGGGGCAGGTCTGGGGGCAGCTCCTCGTGGACACCGGTCCGCTGCGCGACCACCTCGCCTACATGCGCGAACAGGGCCGTGACCTGCCCGGAGAGCCCGAGGTGGTCGCCGCGGCGATGGGGGTGATGGTCTCGATGCCGGCGTACGCCGCGATGACCGGCGGGGCGGGGCTCGACGACGGCGAGGTTGTGGAGACGCTGACCGCCCTGCTCCACCGCGGACTGGCCGGTTAACCGATTTGCATCTGCCCGGGGCTCTCACGTAACGTTGGGTTCACCGACGCGGGGTGGAGCAGCTCGGTAGCTCGCTGGGCTCATAACCCAGAGGTCGCAGGTTCAAATCCTGTCCCCGCTACTGAAGACTCAGGGCCCGGATCCAATGGATCCGGGCCCTGAGTCGTTTCCGTATGCCAAGCGGAGAAGGGAAAGGGCCCGGACCCCCACGGGGTCCGGGCCTTTCTCCGTGTTTCAGGCGCCCGCGCAGTTCGGGCAGATCCCGCGGTACGTCACCTCGACCGTCGACACGACGAAGCCGAAGCGCTCGGCGTCGGGCAGGTCGGCCAGCGGGTTGCCCGCCGGGTGGACGTCGCGGATCGCTCCGCACTGGGCGCAGACCAGGTGCTGGTGCGGCCGGTGGGCGTTCGGGTCGTACCGCTTGGCGCGGCGGTCCGTGGCGACTTCCAGGACCTCGCCGAGGGTGACCAGCTCGCCCAGCGTGTTGTAGACGGTGGCCCGGGAGATCTCGGGCAGTTTGGCCACGGCGCGCGCGTGTACTTCGTCCGCCGTCAGGTGCACGTGGTCACCGTCGAGCACCTCGGCCACGACACGCCGCTGCGCCGTCATGCGCCAGCCGCGTCCGCGGAGTCGTTCCAGCAGGTCACTCATGGACGTCAGCCTAACAGTGAGGTGACCCGGTGTAACTCCTGAAGTGTTGCGATCTTGGACTCTTCCTTGACTTGGATAAAGTCCATTGTAGGATCGAGTACGAAATACGCCGCCTCGGCGAGCGGGTCGGAGTCGCGGTCCAGGCCCTCCGCGGCCGACCGGACCGCTTGCCGTGGTGAGACGCAGGGCCGGAACCCTCCTGGGGTCCCGGCCCTGCGCCGTCGTGTCAGGCGGGAACCGTACGCCGCGCCGGCGTCCAGCACCTGATGACGTCGCGGACGGACACGATGCCCACCGGGCCGCCGTGTTCCAACACGATCAGATGCCGGAAGCCGCCGTGGGCCATCGCCTCGGCGGCTTCCTGCAAGGTGGCGTCGGGGGTGCAGAACACCACGTTGTTGGTGGTGTGCGCGCTCACGGTCTCCCGGTCGGGGTCGTGGCCCGCGCCGATCGAGTTGAGGATGTCGCGCTCGGTGAGGATGCCGATTCCGCTGTGGTCGGGGTCGAGGACTACGGCCGCGCCGATGCGTCGGCCGGACATCAGGCAGGCCGCCTGACGGAGGGTGTGGGCGGGTCCGAGGGTGAGGATCACGGTGCTCATGGCGTCACGGACGAGCATGAAGAGAGCCACCTCCTGGTGAGTCCCTCCGCCTGGGTGGGTGCGCCGGAACCCTAGAGAAAGGGTTCACAAGCGCACAAGCGGAGGATTCTCACATTCCCACGACAACGCAGGGTCATCAAGGGGGCACGCTCAGGCGCGCGGGCGCAGCAGGTCCAGCATCTCCTCGTGGAGAAGCCCGTTCGATGCCGCGGCGTTCCCGCCGTGCACCCCGTCCACGCCGTCCAGGCCGGTGAAGCGGCCGCCGGCCTCCTCGACCACCACCGCGAGGGCGGCCATGTCCCACAGGTTCAGCTCCGGCTCGGCGCACAGGTCGAGCGAACCCTCCGCGACCATCATGTACGGCCAGAAGTCGCCGTAGGCGCGCGTACGCCAGCAGGCCCGGGTCAGGTCCAGGAAGCCGGGAAGCCGCCCCTGCTCCTCCCAGCCGCTCAGCGAGGAGTACGCGAACGAGGCGTCGCCCAGCCCCGCCACCTTGGACACGCCGATCCGGGTGGTCTCCCCGAGCGCGCCGCCCGCGAAGGCGCCGCCGCCCTTCGAGGCCCACCAGCGGCGCCCCAGCGCCGGTGCGGACACCACGCCGACGACCGGGCGGAACACTCCGTCGGCGCCCTCCTCCATCAGGGAGATCAGGGTCGCCCAGACGGGTACCCCGCGCACGTAGTTCTTCGTACCGTCGATCGGGTCCACGACCCAGCGGCGCGGGCCGCTGCCCTTGAGGCCGTACTCCTCGCCCAGGATCGCGTCGGCGGGCCGTGCGGCCTCGATGCCGGCCCGGACGACCTCCTCGGCGGCCTTGTCCGCCTCGCTCACCGGAGTCATGTCCGGCTTCGTCTCGACCGCCAGGTCGAGGGCGCGGAACCGCTCCATCGTGGTGGCGTCCGCCGCGTCGGCGAGCTCAAGGGCAAGGCGCAGGTCATCGTCATACTCGGGCATGCCCGAACAGTATCGAGACCGCCGCGGCACGGCGAACGAGGTCCACAGTGCGGCCGGCGGGCGCCCTTGACAGGATCTGTCGGCCCGTCAACTCTGGCTGTGGAGCCAAACGGGGGAGGCGACGATGCCGGCGGCCCGGGAGTCCCTGTTGGAGGCGGCGGGAGCGGCCCTCGCCGCGCGCCCGTGGCCGGCAGTCAAGATGGTCGACGTCGCCGCCGCGGCCGGAGTGTCCCGGCAGAGCCTCTACAACGAGTTCGGCGGCAAGGGGGGCCTGGGCAGGGCCCTGGTCCGGCTGGAGGCCGACCGGTACCTCGACGGGGTGGACCGGGCCCTCGCCGCCCCGGGGAGGACGGGCGAGCGGCTCGCCGCCGTCGCGGAGTGGACCTTACGGGCGGCCCGTGCGTATCCCCTCGTACGGGCCCTGCTGACCGGGTTCTGGGACCCGGACCTGCCCGCGCCGGGCCGTGCGCCCGGGCCCGGTGAGCTGACCCGGGCGGTGCGCGACCGGGCCGCGGCGGCGCTCATGCCCGCGGAGGACGTACGGCGGTGCGAGCTCGCCGTGCGCCTCGCCCTCTCCTACGTGGTGGCCCCGGGGGAGGAGCCGGGGGCGGCCGAACTGCTCGCCCTGCTCAGTGCGCGGAGCCGGAGAGCTGCAGCCCGATGACCCCGAGGATGACCAGGGTGATCGAGACCAGCTTGAGGGTGGAGACCAGGTCGCCGAGGAAGACCATGCCGTAGATGGCGGTGCCGGCCGCGCCGATCCCCGTCCACACCGCGTACGCCGGGCCCACGTCCAGCTTCTTCAGTGCGAGGGTCAGCAGGCCGAAGCTGCCGAGCGCGAAACAGGCGAAGGCGATCGTGGGCCACAGCCGGGTGAACCCGTGGGACAGCTTGAGGCAGACCGCGAAACCGGTCTCCAGTAGTCCGGCGACCACGACCAGCAGCCACGCCATGGCGAATGCCTCCCCGCGTCACGTGACGACCTGTCACTTGGTGCGATTATGCATTTATCCCGACACGTGGTTCGAGAAACACGGCAAACCCCGCCGCCCCGCCGCCCCGGAGGATCAGTCGCCCTCGCGGCGCTCCCGCGTCTCCAGCAGCCGCCGCAGCGAATACAGCCGCGCCGGATCCGCGTGGCCGTCCTCCACCCACTTGTCGAGCGCGCAGTCCTGCTCGTCGTGGCTGCACGCGCGCGGGCACTCCTCGGTACCCGCAACCAGGTCCGGGAAGGCCAGGATCACCCGGGACGGGTCCACGTGGTGCAGGCCGAAGGAACGCACGCCGGGGGTGTCGATGACCCAGCCGTCGCCCGAGGGCAGGGGGAGCGCGAGCGCGGAGGTGGTGGTGTGCCGGCCGCGGCCGGTCACCGCGTTGACGTGCCCGGTGGCGCGCTGGCGGCCCTCGGCGACCAGCGAGTTGACCAGGGTGGTCTTGCCGACGCCCGAGTGCCCGACGAAAGCGGTGATCCGGCCGGTCAGCCGCTCGCGGACCCGCTCGGCGGCGTCGCCCGTCGCGAGCTCCTCGCGGTTGGTGACGACGTAGTTCAGACCGAGCGTCGAGTAGATCTCCAGGATCTTGTCCGCGGAGGTCAGATCGGACTTGGTGAGCACCAGCAGCGGCTCCAGCCCGGCGTCGTACGCCGCGACCAGGCAGCGGTCGATCATCCGGGGCCGCGGCTCCGGATCGGCCAGGGCCGTGACGATGGCCAGCTGGTCCGCGTTGGCGACGACCACCCGCTCGTACGGGTCGTCGTCGTCGGCGGTGCGCCGCAGGACGGACTTGCGCTCCTGGATCCGCACGATCCGCGCGAGGGTGTCCTTCTTGCCGGACAGATCACCGACGAGTGACACCCGGTCGCCCACCACCGCCGCCTTGCGGCCCAGCTCACGGGCCTTCATGGCGGTGACCGTGCGGTCCTCGACCAGGCAGGTCAGCCGGCCGCGGTCCACGGTGAGGACGAAGCCCTCGGAGGCGTCCTCGTGCTTGGGCCGGATGTTCGTCCTGGCCCGGTTGCCCTTGGGGTTCGGGCGCTGGCGGATGTCGTCCTCGTCGGTGTGCTTGCCGTACCTGCGCATGACGGGGCCCTACGCTCCCGCTCCCGTCGTGCCTCGCGGAGCTTGACCGAGCATGTCGGCCCACATCTTCGGGAAGTCCGGCAGGGTCTTCGCGGTCGTCGCCACGTTCTCGATCTGCACGCCCTCCACGGCCAGACCGATCACCGCGCCGGCGGTGGCCATCCGGTGGTCGTCGTACGTGTGGAAGACGCCGCCGCGCAGCTTGCGCGGGCGGATGTGCAGACCGTCCTCGGTCTCGGTGACGTCGCCGCCGAGCGCGTTGATCTCCTTGGTCAGCGCGGCCAGCCGGTCCGTCTCGTGCAGGCGCAGGTGCGCGACCCCGCGCAGCACCGACTCCGAGTCGGCCAGCGCGGCGACCGCCGCGATGCCCGGGGTGAGTTCGCCGACCTCGCTCAGGTCCACGTCGATGCCGTGGATCTTGCCGCTGCCGGTGAAGACCAGGCCCTCCTCGGTCAGCTCGCAGGAGCCGCCCATCTCCGTGAAGATGCGGCGCAGCTCGTCGCCGGGCTGCGTGGTGCGGCGCGGCCAGTCCGGGATGGTGACCGTGCCGCCGGTGATCAGGGCCGCGGCCATGAACGGCTGGGCGTTGGAAAGGTCCGGCTCGACGACCATGTCGCGGCCCAGCAGCGCGCCGGGGGCGACCCGCCACACGTCCTTCTCGCCACCGGCCTCGGGGGTGTCGACCTGGGCGCCCGCCGCGCGCAGCATCTCCACCGTCATGCGGATGTGCGGCATCGACGGCAGGTTGCCGCCCACGTGCCGGACCTCGACGCCCTGGTTGAAGCGCGGGGCGGAGAGCAGCAGCGCCGAGACGAACTGCGAAGAGTTGGAGGCGTCGATCTCGACCGTGCCGCCCTCCAGGGCCCCGCCGCCCTGGACGGTCATGGGCAGCGCGCCCCGGCCGTCGTCGTCGATGCGGGCGCCGAGCGTGCGCAGGGCGGTGATGACCTGGCCGAGCGGACGCTCGTAGGAGCGCGGGTCGCCGTCGAAGCGGATGTCCCCGTCGGCGAGGGTCGCCACGGGCGGCAGGAAGCGCATGACCGTGCCCGCGTTGCCGACGTCCACGGTCGTCGGGCCGTGCAGGGCCGCCGGGATGATCCGCCAGGCCTCGCCGCTGTCACCGTTGCCCGCGGAGCTGGAGGACACCGTCTCCTCGATGCCCACGCCCATGGCGCGCAACGCGTCCGACATCAGCTGGGAGTCGCGCGAGCGCAGCGGGCGGCGCACCCAGCCCGGCTCGGCGGCCAGCGCTGCCAGGACCAGGGCACGGTTGGTGACCGATTTGGACCCCGGCACCGTGACGGTGGCGTGGACGGCCCCTTCCGCGAGCGGAGCGGGCCAGAGGGCGGGAAGCGCGGGGGTCTCGGTCATGGCCCCCACTTTAGTGGCTCCGCGGGCCCCCGGATCTTGATCACGGCACCATGGCCGGACCGTCTCAGAGGTCGAGAAGCCAGCGCCCGCCACCGGTGAGCGAACACAGCGCGACGACGTGGAAGAAGAGCAGCCACACCACCGGGTGCAGATGCGTCAGCCGCCCCAGCTGGTCCGCGTCCGAATCGGGCGCGCCACCATGCCGGCGCTTGGCCCCCAGCTCGAACACCGGCCGGACCCCGCCCAGCAGCAGGAACCACACCACCCCGTACGCGAAGACCGCCTGCACCTCGGCCGGGGCCAGCCAGGACACCAGCACGAACGTGGCGCCCGTCAGCACCACCGTCAGCACCCCGTAGGCGTTGCGGATCTTCACCAGCATCACCGCCAGCAGGGCGGTCGCCACCCACAGCAGCAGCGTGATCCGGTGCGCGGACAGCAGCAGCGCCCCGCCGAGCCCGAGCAGCGAAGGCGCCGTGTACCCGGCCGCGGCGGTCAGGACCATGCCGACGCCGGTCGGCTTGCCGTAGCTGAGGGTGACCCCGCTGGTGTCCGAGTGCAGGCGTATCCCGTCGAGGCGGCGCCCGGTCAGCTTGGCCAGCAGCCCGTGGCCGCCCTCGTGGGCGATGGTCACGGCGTTGCGCAGCACCCGCCACACCGGGCCGTAGCCCACGGCGGCCAGTGCGACCACGCCGGTCGCGATGACCAGCCACTGCTCGGGCGCCGTCTGTATACCCGTGAGCCGGTCCCACAGGCCGGCCATCGTGCTGCTGTCCATGAAGTGGCGGACTCCTCGTGGTCTTGTTCGAGAGACATGGCAGTGTGGCAGCCATGTGCGGAAGGTATGCAGCCGGGCGTGCGCCCGAGGAACTGGTGGAGGCGTTCGGCATCGAGCGGTGGGAGCCGGCGGAGACCCTGGCCCCCGACTGGAACGTGGCGCCGACGAAAGAGGTCCACGTCATCCTCGACCGTCCTTTGAAGGACGCTCCCGGGCGCGGTCCGGTTCGCCAGCTGCGCGTCCTGAAATGGGGCCTGGTCCCCTCCTGGGCCCAGAACCCCGACGGCGCCGCCCGGATGATCAACGCCCGCTCCGAGACCCTCGCGGAGAAGCCCTCCTTCCGCCGCCCCTTCGCCCAGCGCCGCTGCATCGTCCCCGCCGACGGGTACTACGAGTGGGTCACCGCGCACGACGAGCGGCAGCTGGAGGTCGAGGGGAAGAAGAAGCGGGCCCGCAAGCAGCCCTACTTCGTCCTCCCCGCCGACGGCTCCGTCTTCGCCATGGCCGGGATATACGAGTTCTGGCGCGACCGGACCCTGCCCGACCAGCACCCCCTCGCCTGGTGGGCGACCTGCTCGGTGATCACCACCGAGGCCGAGACCACGCCGCTGGGCGTGGCGCCCGCCGAAGGGCCGCGCTCGCTCTCCGAGATCCACCCGCGGATGCCGCTCATGCTCACCCCGGACCGCTGGGACGCCTGGCTGGACCCGGCGAACACCGACACCGAGGGCTCGCTGCAGGAGCTCCTCGCGCCCCCGCCGGGCGGGCTGATGAGGGCCTATCCGGTCTCCACCGCCGCGAGCAACGTGCGCAACAACGGGCCTGAGCTGCTGGCGGAACTGGCCGCGCCGGAGGAGGGCACGCTCTTCTGACCCGGGCCGGCGTGCGGGCAGGATGGGAGCCATGAGCACCCGTACCGAGAGCGTGGACACCCCCGCGGGCGAGGCCCGCGTCACCTGGCACACCGCCCCGGAGCCCGAGCTCGTACTCGCCGTGAGCCACGGCGCGGGCGGCGGCATCGAGGCCCGTGACCTCCAGGCGCTGGCCGCAGCCCTGCCCGCCCTGGGCGTCACCGTCGCCCTCGTGGAGCAGCCCTGGCGGGTCGCCGGCAAGAAGGTCGCCGCCGCGCCCAAGGTGCTCGACGAGGGCTGGCGCGGGCTGTGGCCCGTCCTCGCGGGGCCGGGGCTGCCGGTGGTCGCGGGCGGCCGCAGCGCCGGGGCCCGGGTGGCCTGCCGGACCGCCGCCGAACTGGGCGCGGCCGGGGTGCTCGCGCTGGCCTTCCCGCTGCACCCGCCGGGCCGGCCCGAGAAGTCCCGCGCCGAGGAGCTGCTCGGTGCCGGGCGGCCCACCCTGGTGGTCCAGGGCGGCCGGGACCCCTTCGGGCGGCCGGAGGAATTCCCGGCGGGAGAGCACGCGCTGGTGGAGATCCCCGGCGCCGACCACGGCTTCGCCGTACCGAAGAAGGCCGATGTCTCCCAGGAAGAGGCCATCGGGATGATCACCGCGGCGGTCGCGGAATGGCTCCGGACGCTCCGCGTCTGAGATCCGACGAAAACCCGTCCCGTACCCGGGAATGCGCCGCCCCGCCCTTCTGTTGTGCCGGATGTCGGTAGGTACGGGAAATCGTCGGAGGAGAGGGAGCGCATGACCCAGGTCATCAGCCAGAGCCGGACGCATGCCGTTGACCTGGACTGGACGGTTCTGCCGGGGCCCAAGCGCAGTGAGCTTCGGGCGGCGGAGGGCCGGGAAGGTCGACTATTCTCCGATTCGAGCGGATCCGCTTTCGGAGCCGCCACGCTGTCGGAGGAGGTGGGTCCTGTCGCTGGGACCGACGAAGGCCACGCGGAGGAGACGACCCTGGAGCGCAACGCGCGCTTCGAACGGGACGCCCTCGGCTACCTCGACCAGATGTACTCGGCCGCGCTGCGCATGACGCGCAATCCGGCCGACGCCGAGGACCTGGTCCAGGAGACGTACGCGAAGGCATACGCGTCCTTCCACCAGTTCCGCGAGGGCACCAACCTGAAGGCGTGGCTGTACCGCATTCTGACCAACACGTTCATCAACTCCTACCGCAAGAAGCAGCGCGAGCCCCAGCGCAGCGCCGCGGAGGAGATCGAGGACTGGCAGCTGGCGCGCGCCGAGTCGCACATGTCGACCGGCCTGCGGTCCGCCGAATCGCAGGCACTCGACCACCTGCCCGATTCGGATGTGAAGGAAGCGCTCCAGGCCATTCCGGAGGAGTTCCGCATCGCGGTCTATCTTGCCGACGTAGAGGGCTTTGCGTACAAGGAGATCGCCGACATCATGGGTACACCCATCGGTACGGTCATGTCGCGACTGCACCGTGGCCGCCGTCAACTCCGCGGAATGCTGGAGGACTATGCCCGTGAGCGCGGGCTGGTACCCGCCGGCGCGGGAGAGTCGAACGACCGGAAAGGCTCGGGCTCATGAGTTGCGGAGAGCCGCACGAGACGGACTGCTCTGAGGTGCTTGACCACCTTTATGAGTTCCTCGACCACGAGATGCCCGACAGTGACTGCACGAAGTTCGAGACACACTTCGGCGAGTGCAATCCCTGTCTGGAGAAGTACGGCCTGGAGCAGGCCGTGAAGAAGCTGGTCAAGCGCTGCTGCGGGTCGGACGACGTGCCGACCGACCTGCGGTCCAAGGTCATGGGCCGGATCGAGCTGATCAGATCGGGGCAGGCAGTGCCCGAACACGACGTCACGGCAGAGAATCCGGTCACGGGCTGACCGGACGGCCCGACGTTTGAACACCGGCTCCCGGAAGGGCACTTCGTTCACCCGAAGGTGTTAATCCGGGGGCGCCCGCTCGGCGCAATCCGAAAATGTGGCCCACTTCGCGCGGGGCCCCACTTATTCTCCCCCATCGGTACTGGTTTGATTTGATACCAGGCTTGCGCGGCACAGGGGGAGGAGAGCGCCATGCGGGTACTTCCGCCGACGGCGCGCGTTTACATCCTGTGCGCCGTCCTCGGGGCCGTCGCGTGCATCGTCCCCGCGTTCGCGCCCGGCAACGGCACCGCCGCTACGCCCTGGCCGGCCGTTGCCACGCTCGGCGTGCTCTACCTCGGCTGCGAACTCGTCAAGCTCTGCCCCCGGCTCGGCAGCCGCGTCCCCGAAGGCATCGGCGCCTTCTTCCCGGTGCTGCTGGCCGCCGTCTTCCTGCTCCCGCCCGCCGCCGCCGCACTCGTGGCACTGCCCGGCGGGCTCGCGGGCACCGTGGTCCAGCGGCCCGCCTGGGTGCGGCGCGTGTGGCACGGGGCGCAGCACTCGATGGCCGCCTGGACCGCCGGGCAGGCGTACGGGCTGCTGCGCGGCCCCGCCGCCCTGGGCGGGCCGACGCGGACGGACCCGGTGGCCGCGGGCTCCGGCCCGCCCGCCTGGGTGGCCGACTTCCCGTACGTGCTGCTCCCCGCGGCGGTCGCGGCCGCCGTCTTCTGCCTGGTGCTCACCGCCCTCGACGGGGCCATCCTGGCCGCCGCGGAAGGCCGGCGGGCCGCCACGGCCTGGCGCGGACTGCTCACCCGGTCCCTCGCCCCGCACTGCGTCCACGGACTCGCCGGACTGATGATGGCCGTCATGTGGCGCAGCCCCTACGGGCTTCCGGCCGCGCTGCTCGTGCTGCTGCCGATGTACATCTCCTGCTGGGTCTTCGCCCAGTACCACCGCGAGCGCGCCGCCCACCGGGCCACCATCCGCGCCCTCGTCCAGGCCGTCGACATCAAGGACCGCTACACCCGCGGCCACAGCGAGCGGGTCGGCCAGGCCTCGGCGATGATCGCCCGCGAGCTGGGCATGGCCGAGGACCGCCTCGAAGTCGTCCGCATCGCCGGGATCCTGCACGACGTCGGCAAACTCGGCGTCCCCACCAGGCTGCTGCGCAAGGACGGGCCGCTCACCCCGGAGGAGCGTCGGATCATCGAACTGCATCCCGAGTACGGACACGAGATGGTGCGCGGCATCGGCTTCCTCGGCGAGGCCAGGGCGGCGATCCTGCACCACCACGAACGGGTCGACGGCTCCGGCTACCCGTACGGGCTGACCGGCGAGCAGATCCCGGTCCTGGCCCGGGTGGTGGCGGTGGCCGACGCCTTCGACGCGATGACCTCCACCCGCTCCTACAGCCGGGCCCGGCCGGTGGCGACCGCCCTCGCAGAGCTGGAGCGGTGCGCGGGGGCCCAGTTCGACGCGGCGATGGTCCACGCCCTCGCCGAAGCCATCGATCGCCACGGCTGGCACCCGGTGGTCACCTCCGACGAGGACCTCCAGGTGATCCCCGCCGTTGCCGCCGCCGCAGGGGCGAACCAGGACCCCGGTGGCGCGGCCCCCGTGCCGGGGGCCCTGACCGCCCTCCCGGCGCAGGGAGCCGCTCCACCGTCCAGCGGGACCGGTGGACCGCAGGCCCGGGGCACTGCCCCGGCGGGCCCGGCCGCGGGCCGGGCCGGAGCCGCGGTGCGGGCTTCCCTGCACGGAGGTGGCGCTGCCACCCACGGCGACCAGGGGGCGCGTCCGGACGGTGTCCGGGCCGAGGGGGCGCAGTGAGGGTGGGAGCCGTGTGGGCCGTGCGGGGGGCCGCCGCGGTGCTCACCGCCGTCGCGCTCGGGCACACCCTGTGGAACGGGCTCCACGAGCCGGGCACAGCCCTCGCCTTCGGCGTCCTCATCACCGTCGGAGAGCTCGCCCGGAGGGACCAGTGGGCCGCCGGGCAGGGCGAGGGAGCGGGCCGCCTGCCCGCGCCGCTCGCCTCCGCCGGGGCCCTCGCGTACGCCCTGCTCGGCCAGAACGCCGGCCGGCCCACCCACCACGGCGTGCTCCAGATCGTCGCCGTGGTCGTGGCGGCCGCTCTGGCCGGGATCGTCCCGCACGTCGCCCGCGGCCGCGGCCCCGCCCTCGACCACCTCTCCCGGCGGGTCCTCACCGTCGCCTTCGCGGCCGTCTGTTTCCAGCCGCTCTACAACTCGGGCCGACTGGGCGAGTGGGGCGGCCACGGCCCGTACCTCGTCCTCTTCCTGCTCTGCCTCCTCGGCCTCACCGCCCTGTGCGACGCCGTGCTCGCAGCGGCGCTCGCCGGTGCCCGGACCGGCTGGCCGTACGGCCCCCTGCTGCGCGACGAGCTGAGGGCCCAGCTGGGCATCGGCGCGGCGATCTGCGCCACCGGCGTCGTCATGGCGCTCGGCGTGGCCGTCGCGGGCCTGTGGGCCATCCCCGTCTTCAGCGTGCCCCTGCTGCTCACCCAGCTGTCCTTCCACCGGATCGCCGCGATCCGCACCACCTACCGCCAGACCATCACCTCCCTGGCCCGCGCCACCGAGATCGCCGGCTACACCCGGCCCGGCCACTCCCGCCGCGTCGCCGCCCTGAGCTGCGCCGTCGGCCGGGAGCTGGGCCTGTCGGAGCGGGAGCTCACGGTGCTGGAGTACGCCGCGCTCATGCACGACATCGGGCAGCTCTCCCTCGTCGACCCGGTCCCCGCCGGGGCCACCGCCGAGCTGCCCGCCGCCGAGGCCCGCCGCATCGCCGAGCTGGGCGGGGAGGTGGCCCGCCAGACCGGGGTGCCCGCCGAGGTCGCCGTGGTGGTGGAGAGGCAGGCCGACCCGTACCGGGAGCAGCCCATCGCAGCGCGGATCGTGCGCGCGGTGAACGCGTACGAGGACCTCACCGGCGCCCCCGGCGGGAGCCGTCACCCGGGCGGCTCACTGGCCGCCCTGGAACACTTGCGGCTGGGCACCGGGCGGGACTACCAGCCGGAGGTCGTGGAGTGCCTGGCGAGGGTTCTGGCCAGGGGTGGACGTGACAGAGTTGTTCCTGTACCACCGGGGTAACCCATGGGTAATGAGCGGCCGTCCGAGTGGGCATGGTTGGATGCCAGTAAGAGTGACCGTGAGAGTGTCGGCGAGGCTGCACCAGAGTCCCCCAGCCACCGCTGGGAGGTGCCCCCAGGCAGGCGGGAATCGTGAGGATCTTCGGGAAGGTACGGCATAGGCCCTCCGCCTCGTGGCGGCAGGCCACCGACCGCGCGTTCACGCTGATCGGCGACGGTCGGTACGAGGACGCGGGTGCGCTCCTGACCAGGGCCGCGGACCTGGAACCCTGGCTGTCCGAGTCCTGGTTCAACCTGGCCCTGCTGCACAAGTTCCGGCACGACTGGGAGCAGGCCCGGGCCGCCGGACTGCGCGCCGTGGCCCTGCTGGACCGTGAGACGGGCGCCCCGGACTGGTGGAACGTCGGCATCGCCGCCACCGCGCTCCAGGACTGGCCGCTGGCCCGGCGGGCCTGGCAGGCGTACGGGCTGAAGGTGCCCGGCGACGCCCACGCCAGCGCGGGCAACGGCAAGCACGGCGGCGAGCCGGTCGGCATGGAGCTCGGCAGCGCCGCGGTCCGCCTCTCGCCCGAGGGCGAGGCCGAGGTGGTCTGGGGCCGCAGGCTGGACCCGGCCCGGCTGGAGGTCCTCTCCATCCCGCTGCCCTCCTCGGGGCGGCGCTGGGGCGAGGTCGTGCTGCACGACGGGGTCCCGCACGGCGAGCGGATCACCGCGGCCGGCCCTTCCTACCCCGTCTTCGACGAGATCGAGCTGTGGGCGCCGTCGCCCGTGCCCACCTGGGTGGTGCTCCTGGAAGCGGCGAGCGAGACCGACCGGGACGCCCTGGAGCAGCTCGCCGCGGACGCCGGCTTCGCCGCCGAGGACTGGTCCTCGTCGGTCCGGCTGCTGTGCCGGACCTGCTCGGAGAGCGAGATGCCGAGCGACGAGGGCGACGGCGAGCACCTGGATCCGCACGACCACAGCGAGCCGGGGCACCCCGGTCCGCTGGGGCACCGCACGGCCGGTTCCGGCTCGCTGTGGGTGCCCGAGCGCGAATGCGGCATCGCTGCACCGCCCGGTCTGGTGCGCGGTCTGCTCGACGGCTGGGTCGCGGACAGTCCGGACACCCGCGAGTGGCGGGATCTCGAAGAAGTCTGCTGAGCAGGGGCCGTAGGCTGTACGGGCACATCGGTGACTTACGGAAGGCGTACGGCGGACATGGCGCAGCAGGAGAACGAGGTTGTTGGCGAGCTCGTGAACGACGGGTACGTCGTGGACACCGAGGACTGTGCGGAGCGCGAGCTGGCCCACCGCGAGCGCGGCACGGCCCGCCCCGTCACGGTGGTCGGCAACCCGGTCCTGCACCGCGAGTGCAAGGACGTCACCGAGTTCGGCGAAGAGCTGGCGCAGCTGATCGACGACATGTTCGCCAGCCAGAAGGCCGCCGAGGGCGTGGGTCTGGCCGCGAACCAGATCGGCGTGGACGCCAAGGTCTTCGTCTACGACTGCCCCGACGACGACGGCGTGCGCCACACCGGTGTCGTGGTCAACCCCAAGCTGGTGGAGCTGCCGGCGGGCAACCGGGTCCTGGACGACTCCAACGAGGGCTGCCTGTCGGTCCCGACCGCCTACGCCTCGCTGGCCCGCCCGGACTACGCCGAGGTCACCGGTCAGGACGCCCAGGGCAACCCGATCAAGGTGCGCGGCACCGGCTACTTCGCGCGCTGCCTCCAGCACGAGACCGACCACCTGTACGGCTACCTGTACATCGACCGGCTCTCGAAGCGGGACCGCAAGGACGCCCTGCGGCAGATGGCTGAGGGCACCCCGCGCTACGAGACCGTTCCGAACGACTGACGCCTCGCCGGGCCCCAGCCGGTGTCGCCGGCCGGGGCTTCGGTGATCGTGCGGGCGACGCGGGACATGGTGGCCCCCCTGGGCTGTGTGAGTGGTGGGGTCCGGATCGCCGCGCGGGGCGGCCGGGCCGGTGGCAATCACCGTACGCCGCCGCCCGGCTACGCACGGGGTCTGCTTTGAGCCAACTCGGGCCGCCCGCGGGTCCGTCGGGAGGGAGCCCGGTCAGGCGACGGCCCGGGGGCCGCGGAAGGCGCGCCTGAAGGAGTTCGGCGTGGTGCCGAGCGTTCGCAGGAAGTGGTGGCGCAGGGCGGCCGCGTTGCCGAAGCCGCAGCGGCCGGCGATCGCGTCGACGGTCTCGTCGGTGGTCTCCAGCAGCTCCTGGGCGAGCAGCACCCGCTGGCGCAGCACCCACTGGTAGGGGGTGGTGCCCGTCTCCTGGAGGAAGCGGCGGGCGAAGGTGCGCGGTGACATGTGCGCGCGCTCCGCCAGCTGCTCGACGGTGATCTCCTCCTCCAGGTGGCGGGCCATCCACGCGATCACCTCACCCACCGTGTCGCAGGCCGTGCGCGGCAGCGGCCGCTGGATGAACTGGGCCTGGCCTCCGTCCCGGTGGGGCGGTACGACCATCCGCCGGGCGATGGTGTTGGCCACCTCGGCGCCCTGCTCCTGCCGTACGACGTGCAGGCACGCGTCGATCCCGGAGGCGGTGCCGGCCGCGGTGATGACCTGGCCCTCGTCCACGTACAGCACGTCGGGATCGACCAGCGCGCGCGGGAAGCGTCGCATCAGCGCGGGCGCGTGCATCCAGTGCGTGGTGCAGCGCCGCCCGTCGAGCAACCCGGCCGCACCCAGCATGAAGGCGCCGCTGCACACGCTCAGGAGCCGCGCGCCCCGCGCCACGGCCCGGTCGAGGGCGCCCAGCAGCGCCTCGGGGTAGTCGCGGGTGGGGGCCTCCCGGTCGGCGGGCAGGCAGATCAGGTCCGCCTCCTCCAGCCGCTCGGGCCCGTGGGGGAGCGTGAGGGCGAAATGGCCGTCGCCGACGGGCAGCGGATTGTCCTCGACCGCGCAGACGGCGAAGTCGTACACCGGCAGGCCCATCGCACTGCGGTCGATCCCGAAGACCTCGCAGAAGATGCCCAGTTCGAAGGGGGCGACCCCGTTGACCACGGCCACGGCGACATTGTTCAGAGGCATGGCTCCAGTGTGGCAGTAATTCGCTCTTTCATGACAGTCCTGCCACTGTCCGGTTTTCGCCGCACTCGCGAGAGTGGAGCCATGACCACGATCTTGAACTATCTCGTCGTCCTCGCCGTCGCCGCACTCCTCGCCGGCCCCGCCCTGTACGGAACGGCCCGGGAACGCAGGATCGACCGGCAGCTGCACGAAGCAGCCGCCGGCCGATCGGAGGCGAAGGAGGGGGAGGCCCCGAGGGCTCAGAAGTCCTCGTCCAGGTCGACGGTCCCCTCGACCGCGACCTGATAGGCCGACGGGCGGCGCTCGAAGAAGTTCGTCAGCTCCTGGACGCCCTGCAGCTCCATGAAGGAGAACGGGTTCTGCGAGCCGTACACCGGCGGGAAGCCGAGGCGGACCAGGCGCTGGTCGGCGACGCACTCCAGGTACTCGCGCATCGACTCGGTGTTCATGCCCGGCAGCCCGTCGCCGCACAGGTCGCGGCCGAACTGGAGCTCCGCCTCGACGGCCTCCTTCAGCATGTCGGTGACCTGCTGCTGGAGTTCCTCGTCGAAGAGCTCCGGCTCCTCCTTGCGGACGGTGTCGATGACCGCGAAGGCGAAGTCCATGTGGCAGCTCTCGTCCCGGAACACCCAGTTGGTGCCGGTGGCCAGGCCGTGCAGCAGACCCCGCGAGCGGAACCAGTACACGTACGCGAAGGCACCGTAGAAGAACAGGCCCTCGATGCACGCGGCGAAGCAGATCAGGTTCAGCAGGAAGCGACGGCGGTCGGCCTGGGTCTCCAGGCGGTCGATCTTCTCGACCGAGTCCATCCACTTGAAGCAGAACTGCGCCTTCTCGCGGATGGAGGGGATCTCCTCGACCGCGTCGAACGCCGCAGCGCGGTCGTCCGGGTCGGGCAGGTAGGTGTCGAGCAGCGTCAGGTAGAACTGGACGTGCACGGCCTCCTCGAACAGCTGGCGCGACAGGTACAGGCGCGCCTCCGGGGAGTTGATGTGCTTGTAGAGCGTGAGGACCAGGTTGTTCGAGACGATCGAGTCGCCCGTCGCGAAGAACGCCACCAGACGGCCGATCATGTGCTGCTCGGCCGGGGTCAGCTTCGCGAGGTCGGCGACGTCCGAGTGGAGGTCGACCTCCTCGACGGTCCAGGTGTTCTTGATGGCGTCCCGGTAGCGCTCGTAGAAGTCGGGGTAGCGCATCGGGCGGAGCGTGAGCTCGAAGCCCGGGTCCAGGAGGTTCTTGTCGGACTGGGTGGTGCTCATTACTGGCAGGCCTCGCAGGACTCGGGGTTCTCAAGGGAGCAGGCCAGCGCGTCGGCGTCGACGGCCTGCGGGAGGGCCACCGGGGCGGCGGTGGCGGCCTGCGCGGCGCGGGCGATCTTCGTCGCCGGGCGCGAGCGCAGGTAGTACGTGGTCTTCAGGCCCTGCTTCCAGGCGTACGCGTACATCGAGCTGAGCTTGCCGATGGTGGGCGTCTCCAGGAACAGGTTCAGCGACTGGGACTGGTCGAGGAACGGCGTACGGGCCGCCGCCATGTCGATCAGGCCGCGCTGCGGGATCTCCCAGGCCGTGCGGTACAGCTCACGGACCTCGGCCGGGATCCAGCCGAAGCCCTGGACGGAGCCGGAGGAGTCGCGCAGCGCCTCGCGGGTCTGGGCGTCCCACACGCCGAGCTGCTTCAGCTCCTCCACCAGGTAGCCGTTGACCTGGAGGAACTCGCCCGACAGGGTCTCGCGCTTGAAGAGGTTGGAGACCTGCGGCTCGATGCACTCGTACACGCCGGCGATCGAGGCGATCGTCGCCGTCGGGGCGATCGCGAGGAGGAGCGAGTTGCGCATGCCGGTCTGCGCGACGCGGGCGCGCAGCGCCTCCCACCGCTCCGGCCAGTTCAGCTCGACCTCGTAGTGGTCCGGGTGCAGGACACCGCGCGCGGTGCGGGTCTGCTCCCAGGCCGGCAGCGGGCCGCTGCGCTCGGCGAGGTCGCACGAGGCCTCGTACGCGGCGAGCATGATGCGCTCGGAGAGCTTCGTGGACAGGGCCTTCGCCTCGGCGGAGTCGAAGGGCAGCTTCAGCTTGAAGAAGACGTCCTGGAGGCCCATGGCGCCCAGGCCGACCGGACGCCAGCGGGCGTTGGAGCGGCCCGCCTGCTCGGTCGGGTAGAAGTTGATGTCCACCACGCGGTCGAGGAAGGTGACGGCGGTGCGGACGGTCTCGTCGATCCGCTCCCAGTCGATCCCGCCGTCCACGACGAAGGCGCCGAGGTTGACCGAGCCGAGGTTGCAGACGGCGGTCTCGCCGTCGTTGGTGACCTCGATGATCTCGGTGCAGAGGTTGGAGGAGTGGACGACCGTGCCCGGCTCGGCGGTCTGGTTCGCCGTGCGGTTGGAGGCGTCCTTGAAGGTCATCCAGCCCTGGCCGGTCTGCGCGAGGGTGCGCATCATCCGGCCGTACAGGTCGCGGGCGGGCATGGTCTTGCGGGCCAGGCCCGACTCCTCGGCCTTGCGGTAGGCGGCGTCGAACGCGTCACCCCACAGGTCGACCAGCTCGGGGACGTCGGCCGGGGAGAACAGCGACCAGTCGGCGTCGGCGTTCACACGGCGCATGAACTCGTCCGGCACCCAGTGGGCGAGGTTCAGGTTGTGCGTACGGCGCTGGTCCTCGCCGGTGTTGTCGCGGAGCTCCAGGAACTCCTCGATGTCCGCGTGCCAGGTCTCCAGGTAGACGGCGGCGGCGCCCTTGCGGCGGCCGCCCTGGTTCACGGCGGCGACGGAGGCGTCCAGCGTCTTCAGGAACGGCACGATGCCGTTGGAGTGGCCGTTGGTGCCGCGGATCAGCGAACCGCGGGCGCGGATGCGGGAGTACGACAGGCCGATGCCGCCGGCGTGCTTGGAGAGGCGGGCGACCTGGTGGTAGCGGTCGTAGATCGAGTCGAGCTCGTCCAGCGGGGAGTCCAGCAGGTAGCAGGAGGACATCTGCGGGTGGCGGGTGCCGGAGTTGAAGAGCGTCGGGGAGGACGGCAGGTAGTCCAGGCGGCTCATCAGCCGGTAGAGGGAGGCGACCTCCTCGACTGCCTGGACGCTCTCGTCCGCGGCGAGACCACAGGCGACGCGGAGCATGAAGTACTGCGGGGTCTCGATCACCTGGCGGGTGATGGGGTGGCGCAGCAGGTAGCGGCTGTGCAGGGTGCGCAGGCCGAAGAAGCCGAAGCGGTCGTCCGCGCCCTCGGCGAGTGAGTGCTCGACCAGCGCGTCGAGGCGGGCCGCGTGGGCGCGTACGAACTCGGCCGTGCGGTCGGCGATGAGGCCCTCGCGGTGGCCGACCTCGACGGAAACGGAGAAGGAGGTGGAGCCCTGGCCGACGGCCTCGTCGCGGACGGCCAGCGTCAGCAGCCGGGCGGCGAGCTTGGAGTACGCCGGGTCCTCGGAGATCAGGCCGGCGGCGGCCTCGGTGGCCAGGCCCCGCAGCTCGGCCTCGTCGGCGGCGGCGCTGCGGCCGCGCAGCGCGGCGGCGGCCACCCGGCCGGGGTCGGTGTCGGGGAGGTCCGCCGTCAGTTCGGTGAGGGTACGCAGCAGCGCGGCCCCCGGGCCCTCGGTGTTGTCGCCAGAAACGGACTCGGCGCGCGGTGCGGAAGGCGCGATGGTCACGGCGGGAGCTCTCCCTCGCTCGGCCCGGTCGACGGCGGGCGGACGCGGGGGAGCACATGCGGGCGTGGCAGGTACGCGTAACACCGCAAGGCGTCCACCGGCCCAACCTCGAGGCCCGGACGTATCGGCACCCGGTTCGGTCGACCCGGATGCACCGTCGGCAGGTCCTCGGACTTTTCATACCGTTGCGGGACAGTTCCGGATTCACACCGGATTCCCCTGCGGCGACAGCGAGGATGAGCATACATGTGGGGGCCGCGTCCCGCGCGACCCCCTAGATGTTGTGTCGCTGCGGTTACAGCTCCAGACGGTAGGTGAGCAGGGTCAGCCCCGGAACGGGCGCCCAGTCCCGCTCCGGCGTACGGGTGAAACCGAGCCTCTCGTAGATCCGCTGGGCGCCGGTCATGCTGCGCTGGGTCGAGAGCACGAGCGTGCTGACCCCCTCGATCGCCCGGGCCCGGTCGATGCACGCGCGCACCAGAGCCTCGCCCGTGCCGCGTCCGCGCGCCTCGCGGGAGACGGCCAGCATCCGGAACTCGGCCTCGTCGGGCCCGGCGATGTCGGCGAGCGGGCTCCCGGGCGGGGCGAAGGTCACGCCGCCGAGCAGCAGGCCCTCGTCGACGGCCACGAGCACTTCCCCGTCGGCTGCCCGGGCCGCGACGTCGCGCAGCACGCCCACGTAGAACGCCTCGCCGGAGCTGAGCAGGCCGTCGCCCACGTAGGCCTGCGCGGTGATCTCGCCGAGCTCTTCGTATTCGGCGGGTTGGGCCGCCCTGATCAGGATGTCCATGCGGTCGAGTGTGCAGGACGGGTGTCGGTGCCCGGCGCTATCGTCGGAGACAGCACCGTCTAGGAAGGCGAGCGAGGCATGACCGTGATGACCGACCGGCCCCACATGACGACCGAAGACTTCGAGGCCGTGGCACGGATAGCTGCCAGAGAGGTCGAAGGTCTGCGGCTGGAATTCATCGACGGGGTCATCAGGAGCAAGGCAGTGCCGGACGGCGATCACGACCGAATCGTTCTGTGGCTCGCGCGCATCTGCATGCAGCACAGGCCCGAGTTGTGGCTACACGTGGAGCGCGGACTGGCCATCGGTGACTACCGTTCGGGTCGTGCCCGCCCCGATGGTTCCTTTGCGCCTGACGACGCGTTCGTCGGCCAGGGTGAGTGGGCCGATCCAGCCCCGGTCCTGATGGTGGTCGAGGTTACCTCGTACGACACTGACACGGACCGGCGTGACCGCGTGGAGAAGCCCCTCGCGTATGCACAGACCGGTATCCCCGTATATCTGCTCATCGATCGGGAGGCGGGTGACGTGATCGTGTTCAGTGAGCCGGACGGCCGCCGATATGTGAGCACCCGTACCGTGGCGTTCGGTAAGGACATCGAGCTCCCCGACCCCGTCGGCATCACCCTCCAGACCGAGGCCCTGAAAAACTGGGTGCGCTGATCGATACGAAGGCCCCGCCGGTCACAACCGGCGGGGCCCGTTCGTACCGCTCAACAGCAGCGGAAGCCCTCCCGGGGGTCCGCCTCGCGGGCGTCCGTGCGGGCGCGTTCGAACTCGCGCCGGGTCGGGACGGCCGCCTGCGGGTCGTGCGAGCGGGCGTGGGCGACGTACCGGTCGTACGCGGCCTCGCCCGAGAACTCCCGTACGAAGTACCGGGCGCGGGCCAGCGCGCCGCGCAGGGTCATG
Source organism: Streptomyces sp. NPDC096339 (assembly GCF_044762985.1). Classification (NCBI taxonomy): domain Bacteria; kingdom Bacillati; phylum Actinomycetota; class Actinomycetes; order Kitasatosporales; family Streptomycetaceae; genus Streptomyces; species Streptomyces sp. NPDC096339. The sequence goes on from NZ_JBIWFI010000019.1 coordinate 72,698, forward strand.
ACGCCGCCGGTTCCTTGGCCCGGCCGCCACCCGAGTCCAGGCCCGCCGCGGCGAGCTCGGCCCGCTCGGCGGCGGTCGGGATCAGCCCGGCCGGAGCGATGATCTTCGACTCGCTCCACGGGACCTCGGACAGCCGCACCGAATCCGGGTCGGAGATCGCCTTGAGGCAGGTCCGGGCCGCGTCGGCCAACACGATGATGATCAGCACCGCGAACAGCGCCGACAGCACGCCGTCCACCGTGGCGTTGGTGACCACGGTGTGCATGTCGTCCATGTTCTTGGCGGGCGGCAGCACCTTGCCCGCGTCGATGCCGGCCTGGTACTTGTCGCGCTGCGCGAAGAAGCCGACCTTCACGTCGTCCGAGAAGACCTTCTGGTAACTCGCGGTCAGCGTCACGGCCACGTCCCACGCCAGCGGAACGCCCGTCACCCAGGCCCACTTGAGCCGGCCGGACTTGACCAGCAGCGTGGTGCAGACGGCCAGGGCGACGGCCGCGAGCAGTTGGTTCGCGATGCCGAACAGCGGGAAGAGCTGGTTGATGCCGCCCAGCGGGTCCTTGATGCCGACCCACAGGAAGTAGCCCCAGCCGCCCACGACGACGGCGCTCGCGATCCACACGCCGGGCTTCCAGCTGACGTTCTTGAAGGACTTGTGCACGTTGCCGAGGGTGTCCTGGAGCATGAACCGCCCCACGCGGGTGCCCGCGTCCACGGTCGTCAGGATGAACAGCGCCTCGAACATGATGGCGAAGTGGTACCAGAAGGCCTTCATTCCCGCGCCGCCGATCACGGACGAGAAGATCTCCGACATTCCGAGTGCGAAGGTCGGCGCGCCACCGGTACGGGAGAGCAGGCTCGCCTCCTCGACGTCCTTCGCGGCCTGCGCGAGGGCCTCCGGGCTGATGGCGAAGCCGAAGTGGGTGACCGCCTCCGACGCGCTCTGGACCGTGGTGCCGATGACGCCGCCGGGGGAGTTCACCGCGAAGAACAGACCGGGATCGATGATGGTGGCCGCGATCATCGCCATGATGGCGACGAACGACTCGGTGAGCATCGCGCCGTAGCCGATGACCCGGACCTGGGTCTCCTTCTGGATCATCTTCGGGGTGGTGCCCGAGGAGACCAGCGAGTGGAAGCCGGACAGGGCCCCGCACGCGATGGTGATGAAGACGAAGGGGAACATCGAACCGGCGAAGACCGGGCCGTCGCCGCGGGCCGCGAAGTCGGTGACCGCGGGCATCTTCAGGGTCGGCATGGCGATGACCACGCCCAGCGCCATCAGCGCGATGGTGCCGACCTTCATGAAGGTGGAGAGGTAGTCGCGGGGTGCGAGCAGCATCCACACCGGCAGCACCGAGGCGATGAAGCCGTAGCCGATCATCCAGATGACCAGCGTCTCCTTCTCCAGGGTGAAGGTGGACGCCAGCGAGGACTCGGCGACCCAGCCGCCCGCCACGATGGCCAGGAGCAGCAGCGCGACGCCGATGACGGAGACCTCGGTGACCCGGCCCGGGCGCAGTACGCGCAGGTAGAAGCCCATGAAGAGGGCGATCGGGATGGTCATGCCGATGGAGAAGACGCCCCACGGGGAGTGCGCCAGGGCGTTCACGATGACCAGGCCGAGCACCGCCAGCAGGATGATCATGATGGTGAACACGGCGACCAGGGCGGCGGCTCCGCCGATCGGGCCGATCTCGTCACGGGCCATCTGACCGAGCGAGCGGCCGTCGCGGCGGGTGGAGAAGAACAGCGTGACCATGTCCTGGACGGCGCCGGCGAAGATGACGCCCGCGACGATCCAGATGGTGCCCGGCAGGTAGCCCATCTGCGCGGCGAGCACCGGGCCGACGAGCGGGCCGGCGCCGGCGACGGCGGCGAAGTGGTGGCCGAAGAGCACCCGCCGGTCGGTGGGGTGGAAGTCGACACCGTTGTCGAGGCGTTCGGCGGGGGTGGCCCGGGTGGGGTCCACCTTCAGTACGCGGTTCGCGATGAAACGCGCGTAGAAGCGGTAGCCGATCGCGTACGAGCCGACCGCGGCCGCGAGCAGCCAGGCGGCGGAGATCTCCTCGCCGCGGGAGAGGGCGAGCACGCCCCAGCCGATGGCGCCGACGAGCGCGACGAGCACCCAGACGGCGACGGACTTCGGGGAGGGCGAGCCGGGCGTGGTGCCCGGACTCGCCACGCCCCGTTGTGTCCCTGTTGCTTCCGGTTCAGGCATGACCCTCGTCCCCTCGTCGATCATCTGCGTAAGCGCAGGGAATCTACGGGGGATTGGCCGGTCAGCGTAAGACCCCGTCCGCATAACGGTATGCGGGAGGTCCTCTGCCGGACGGTTCTCGTCAGACGGCGGGGCGCTTCAGCCTGGCGACGAACTTGTAGCGGTCGCCGCGGTACACGGACCGCACCCACTCCACCGGCTCGCCGTCGGCGTCCAGGGAGTGCCGGGAGAGCATCAGCATCGGCAGGCCGACGTCGGTGCCGAGCAGGCCGGCCTCGCGCGGGGTGGCCAGGGAGGTCTCGATGGTCTCCTCGGCCTCGGCCAGGTGCACGTCGTACACCTCGGCCAGGGCGGTGTAGAGCGAGGTGTACTTGGCGAGCGAACGGCGCAGCGCGGGGAAGCGCTTGGCCGAGAGGTGGGTGGTCTCGATGGCCATCGGCTCGCCGCTGGCCAGGCGTAGCCGTTCGATGCGCAGCACCCGCCCGCCGGTGTTGATCTTCAGCAGCCCGGCGAGGGTGTCGTCGGCCGTCACGTAGCCGATGTCCAGGAGCTGGGAGGTCGGTTCCAGGCCCTGGGCGCGCATGTCCTCGGTGTACGAGGTGAGTTGCAGGGCCTGGGAGACCTTGGGCTTGGCGACGAAGGTGCCCTTGCCCTGGATCCGCTCCAGTCGTCCCTCGACGACCAGTTCCTGGAGGGCCTGGCGGACCGTGGTCCGCGAGGTGTCGAACTCGGCCGCGAGCGTGCGCTCCGGCGGGACCGGGGTGCCGGGCGGCAGGGTTTCGGTCATGTCGAGCAAGTGCCGCTTGAGTCGGTAGTACTTGGGTACACGCGCCGTGCGAGTGGCCGCCCCGCCTTCCGGCTCCGTGATCGCCCCTTCGGTGGCCATCGCCGCCCGCCTTCCCGACTCCAGTTTCGCTGCCGTCACCGGCTCCTCCGATATGTGCGGTCACATCGTGACACGTGCGGGGGGACAGGCCTTCTCCCTGTCCAGGTGTCGGTCCGATAACGGACCGACCGCCCGCTCATTAGACCCTTGACACCCCTAAAGGTCTAGGCCAAGCTCCAGCTACTGGTCTACACCAATATGGATCGGATCCCGGCCCCACGGGCAGTACTTGGTACGTCACCGCGGCGGGCGAGGGAAGTTGCAGGCAGCATCCCCGAGGAGGGTGGCGTGAAGCGCAAGCTCATTGCGGCGGTCGGTGTCGCGGGCATGATGGTCGGAGTCGCGGCGTGCGGCAACGGCGGCGACGACAAGGGGAAGGCCGACGCGGGTGGCGCCAAGGAGATCACCGTCTGGGTGATGGACGGCTCCGCGCCCAAGGCCTGGCTCGACGAGGTCAACAAGGAGTTCGCGGCCAAGCACCCCGGCGTCACGGTCAAGGTCGAGGAGCAGAAGTGGAAGGGCATCCAGGAGAAGGTCACCACGGCCCTCTCCGAGAACACCCCTCCGGACGTCCTTGAGCTCGGCAACACCCAGACCGCCGGCTACGCGGTCACCGGCGGTCTCGCCGACCTGACGAAGGACAAGGCCAAGCTCGGCGCGGACGCCTGGGCGAAGGGCATGATGGCCTCGTCCGAGATCGACGGCAAGCTCTACTCCGCTCCGTGGTACGCCGCCAACCGCGTCGTCGTCTACGACAAGAAGGCCTTCGAGAAGGCCGGCGTCACCGCGCCGAAGACCCGCGACGAGTGGGTGGCCGGTCTGGAGAAGCTGAAGGCCTCCGACCCGGCCACGCAGCCGATCTACCTGCCCGGCCAGAGCTGGTACGTCCTCGCCGGCTTCGTCTGGGACGAGGGCGGCGAGCTGGCCGTCAAGGACGGCGGCAAGTGGAAGGGCCAGCTGAGCACCCCGCAGGCCGCGTCCGCGATGGAGTTCTACAAGAAGCTCGCCTCCTTCTCCACCGCCCCCAAGGACAAGGACGAGGCCACCCCGCAGCAGTCCACCGACATCATCCCCAAGGGCGGTGTCGCCTCCTGGATCGGTCTCGGCTGGGAGGCCGCCGGAGCGGAGAAGGCCCTGAAGGACGCGGGCAAGGAGGCCGACTTCGGCTACTTCCCGATCCCGGGCAAGACCGCCGACAAGCCGGGCACCGTATTCCTCGGCGGCTCGAACCTCGCCGTGGCCGAGCGCTCCAAGAACAAGGAGCTCGCCAAGGAGTGGCTGGCCCTCGCCGCCGGCAAGGACCAGATGACCAAGTACGCCGCCGAGACCAAGGGTGCGCTGCTCCCGAACCAGGCGGCCGCGAACTTCGCCACCGCCCCGGGCTCCTTCGCCGAGTCGATGGCCAAGGCCGGTGCCAACGGCAAGATCACCCCGGTCACCGCGGGCTGGGCGAACGTCGAGACCGAGCCGAACCCGATCAAGGAGTTCATGACCAAGGTCCTGAACGGTGAGGACGCCGCCAAGGCGGGCGCGGCAGCGGACGCGGAGATCGCGAAGCGCATCAACCAGTAACACCAGGCGGTACCAGCAGTGAACGCACCGGGGGGTGCGGCGGTCGCCCGGCGGCGCCCGTCGTACCCCCGGTAGCGCATTCCTGAATGAGGCGTCACCGCCCGCTGCGGGGCGGGCGGCGACGCGTAAGTCCCAGTAATTCCGCGAGGAAGCCAAGACTTGACCTCGTTCACCCTGCGAGCAAGGTGAAACCAGGCGGTCACCCGCCGGGTTTTCTGCTTCAGCGCCGATTGCCGTCCCGGTTAAGGCCAGGGACAGGGATCTGCCCAACGGTCTTACATCGGCTCCACAGACGTCACTTCCCGCCGGCCCGGCGGTAGACCGACAGCTGGGCTGCCAGGTCAGGACAACGTAGCGCGGCATCGGCGGGCCGCGACATCACTCACACGAGGGAATGACTCCCCGTCGGCCTGAACGCCCCAGTCTCCACGGAAGAGAATGAAGATGACCGTGCACTCCCGGGGAGCGGCGACCAGCGCTCCAGAGGACGAAGCACTGAAGTCCGCCGGACCGCCGCCGAAGGCGCCCGTCACCGGAGTCGGCCCCGGCCGTACGGCCCCTCGCGGGGGCAGAAAGTCGCTCCCCTCGGGGTGGCTGCCCTACCTCCTGATCGGGCCCGCGGTGCTCAGCCTCGCGACCCTCCTGCTGTACCCGCTGATCAAGAACGTGATCCTGTCCTTCCAGGACATCAACAAGATCGAGTTCATCCAGCGGAAGTACCCGTCCGCGGGGTTCGACAACTACGCGGATCTCCTCGGCGACTCGAACTTCTGGACCGTGGTCGCCAGGAGCTTCGCCTTCACCCTGGCCAACGTCGCGTTGATCATGGCGCTCGGCAGCCTCATCGGCATTCTGCTGAACAGGCTCGGCAAGTGGATGCGCCTGGTCCTGTCGATGGCGCTCGTCATGGCCTGGGCCATGCCGATCGTCGCCTCCGTGCAGGTCTTCAACTGGCTGTTCGACGAGCAGTTCGGCGTCATGAACTGGGTCATGCGCACCATCGGATTCTCCGGCTACGAACAGCACAACTGGTTCGAGACGGGCCTGTCGACCCTGACGATCGTCACCCTCCTGGTGGTCTGGGGCTCCATCCCCTTCGTCGCGCTCAACATGTACGCCGGACTGACCACGGTCGGCGCCGAGCTGTACGAGGCCGCGCGGATGGACGGCGCCAACGGCTGGCAGACCTTCTGGAAGATCGTCTTCCCGAACCTCAAGCCCTTCTTCCTCGTCACCACGTTCCTCGAGGTGATCTGGGTCTTCAAGGCCTTCACCCAGGTCTACGCGATGAACAAGGGCGGCCCCGACCGCGCCTCCGAGATCCTGCCGGTCTTCGCCTACGTCGAGGGCCAGAGCCAGGCCCACTACGGTCTCGCCGCCGCGATCTCCGTCCTGACGATCCTCATCCTCGTGATCGTCATGTCCTTCTACTTCCGCCTGATCCTGAAGCAGGAGGAGGAGCAGTGAGCACGACCACCGCCCCGAAGGCCACCACCTCCCGGCCCGCCGCCCCGCAGCCCACCCAGAAGCTCCGCACCCGCCGCCCGCTGCGCCCCGGAGCCGTCGCCAAGAACCTCGGCGCGCTGCTGCTGGCCCTGGTCTTCGTCTTCCCCGTCTACTGGATGTTCTCCTCGGCGCTCAAGCCGTCCGACCAGATGCTGACGAAGGACCCCGTCTTCGTCTTCACTCCGACGCTGGACAACTTCGCCAAGGCCACCGGGGTCGAGAACTTCTGGACGTACGTCACCAACAGCGTCCTGGTCACCGTCGGCGCCGTCCTGCTGGCCCTGCTCGTCGCCCTCGCCGCGAGCTTCGCCATCGCCCGGATGAAGTTCAGGGGCCGCAAGGGACTCGTCCTCACGGTGATGATGGCCCAGATGGCCCCCTGGGAGGTCATGGTCATCGCGATGTACATGATCGCCCGCGACGGCGAGATGCTGAACAGCCTGCCGCTGCTCACCGCGATCTACTTCGTGATGATCCTCCCCTTCACCATCTGGACCCTGCGCGGCTTCATCGCCGCCGTCCCGGTGACCCTGGAGGAGGCGGCCCAGATCGACGGCTGCACCCGCGGCCAGGCCTTCCGCAAGGTGATCTTCCCGCTGCTGGCCCCCGGCCTGATGTCCACCTCGCTCTTCGGCTTCATCACCGCCTGGAACGAGTTCGCGATGGTTCTGATCCTCAACAAGGACAAGACCGCCCAGACCCTGCCGCTGTGGCTGACCGAGTTCATGACGGCCTTCGGCAACGACTGGGGCGCCACCATGGCCGCGTCCTCGCTCTTCGCGGTCCCCGTCCTGCTGATCTTCGTCTTCCTCCAGCGCAAGGCCGTCGGAGGCATGACCTCCGGCGCCGTGAAGGGATAACGGCACCATGACTGTCCTTGCGCACCACACGACTGCGTCCAATGGAGACGGAGGGCTCACGAGGGACGCCCTCGCGGTCCTCCAGCCCGGCTTCGAGGGCACCACCGCACCCGCCTGGCTGCTGCGCCGGGTCGGCGAAGGCCTCACCGCCGTGGGCCTGTTCGGCCGCAACATCGCCTCGCCCGAGCAGCTCGCCGCGCTCACCGCGCAGTTGCGCGCCGAGCGCGACGACGTCCTCGTCGCCATCGACGAGGAGGGCGGCGACGTCACCCGCCTCGAAGTGCGGGCCGGTTCCTCCTTCCCCGGTAACCTGGCCCTCGGCGCCGTCGACGACACCGCGCTGACCCGCGACGTGGCCCGTGAGCTGGGCCGCCGCCTCGCCGAGTGCGGGGTCAACCTCAACTGGGCCCCGTCCGCGGACGTCAACTCCAACCCGGACAACCCGGTCATCGGCGTGCGGTCCTTCGGCGCCGACACCCACCTCGCCGCCCGGCACACCGCCGCCTACGTCGAGGGGCTCCAGGCCGCCGGCGTCGCCGCCTGCACCAAGCACTTCCCGGGCCACGGCGACACCAGCGTCGACTCGCACCACGCGCTGCCGCGCATCGACGTCGACCTCGACACCCTCGCCGCGCGCGAACTGGTCCCGTTCAAGGCCGCGATGGAAGCCGGCACCAAGGCCGTGATGAGCGCGCACATCCTGGTGCCCGCCCTCGACCCGACCCGCCCGGCCACGCTCAGCCCGCAGATCCTCACCGGCCTGCTGCGCGGGGAGCTCGGCTACGAGGGCCTCATCGTCACCGACGGCATGGAGATGAACGCCATCGCCGGGACGTACGGGATCGAACGCGGCTCCGTGCTCGCCATCGCGGCCGGCGCCGACGCCATCTGCGTCGGCGGGGGGCTCGCCGACGAGGCGACCGTCCTGCGGCTGCGCGACGCGCTGGTCACGGCCGTCCGCGAGGGCACGCTCGCCGAGGAGCGGCTCGCCGACGCCGCGGCCCGGGTGCGCGCGCTCGCCGAGTGGACCCGCCGGGCAGGGGCGGACGCGCGGCAGGAGGGGAGCCGCGCGTCCGGGATCGGCCTGGAGGCCGCCCGCCGGGCCCTCGTGGTCACCGGCGGGAGCAAGCCGCCGACCACCCCGTACGTCGCCACGCTCGCCCCCGTCGCGAACATCGCGGTGGGCGACGAGACCCCGTGGGGCGTGGCAGCGGAGCTGGCCTCGCTGCTCCCGGGCACGGAGGCGGGCGTCTACCCGAAGGGCGCCACGGCCGCGGACGTCCTGACGGCGGCGGGGGAGCGCCCGGTCGTCGCCGTGGTCCGCGACGCGCACCGGCACCCGTGGATGACGCGGGTCCTGGACGAGCTGGTCGCGGCCCGGCCGGACACGGTGGTCGTCGAGATGGGCCTGCCCCGCGCGGAGCCCCGCGGGGCGATGCACATCGCCACGCACGGCGCCTCCCGCGTCTGCGGGCGGGCGGCGGCGGAGGTCATCGCGGGGGTCTGAGCACCGCCGCGGCCCCGGATACGGCCGAGGCCGGGCTCCCACCGCGGGAGCCCGGCCTCGGCCGTACCGGTACCGGCGACATGACGAACGGCCGGGCCCCACCGCCTGTGGGGGCCCGGCCGTTCGCGTTCGTGGGACCTTCGTGGGGCTACAGCCCCTGCCAGGCCGGCTTGTTGGCGTAGGTGTGGCGGAAGTAGTCGGCCAGCTTCAGCTTCGACGCGGCGGCCTCGTCCACGACGACGGTGGCGTGCCGGTGCAGCTGCAGGGCGGAGGCCGGGACCAGCGCGGACAGCGGGCCCTCGACGGTCTGCGCGACGGCCTCGGCCTTGCCCTCGCCGGTGGCGAGGAGGACGAGGTGGCGGGCGTCGAGGATGGTGCCGATGCCCTGGGTGATGACGTGGTGGGGCACCTGGTCTATGTCGTCCTCGAAGAAGCGCGCGTTGTCCACGCGGGTCTGCTCGGTCAGCGTCTTGATCCGGGTGCGGGAGGCGAGGGAGGAGCAGGGCTCGTTGAAGCCGATGTGCCCGTCGGTGCCGATGCCCAGCAGCTGGAGGTCGACGCCGCCGGCCGCGGCGAGTGCCCGGTCGTAGGCCTCGCAGGCGGCGACGATGTCCTCGGCGGAGCCGTCGGGACCCATGAAGGACGACTCGGACAGACCGAGGGGCTCCACCACCTCGCGCAGGACGACGGCCCGGTAGGACTCGGGGTGCCCGGCCGGCAGGCCGACGTACTCGTCGAGCTGGCAGATGCGGGCCTTGGAGGCGTCGACCTCGCCCGCCTTGACCTTGGCGGCGAGGGCCTCGTAGATGGGCAGCGGGGTGGAGCCGGTCGCCACGCCGAGCAGGGCGTCGGGCTTGCGGCGGACCAGGGCGGCCATGGCCTCCGCGATGAGCTCGCCGCCTGCCTTGGCGTTCGGGACGATGACAACTTCCACGCGGGGCCTGCCGATCTGGAGTGCGGTGGTGGTATAGACCAATCTACCAGAACCGGGCCCTTCCCCGCTGGGCTCCGCCCAACTCCCATGGTGATCCGGATCGGGGTCTCCGGCCTCCCGGGGGTCCGGCCGAGGCCGAGGCGCCGCTGCGCGGCACCCTGGGGCTCCGCCCCGGACCCCGCGCCTCAAACGCCGGCGGGGCTGGATTGTCCCGGCCGCGCCTGGCGGACGGCAGATGCCGAATCCAGCCTCTCCGGCGTTTGAGGAGCGGGGTGCGGGGCGGAGCCCCGATCTTTGAGCCGCGCCCGGCGGAGCCCAGAGGCTAGACCAGGGCCAGCTGGAGGCCGCCCGTGGCGTTCAGGTGCTGGCCCGTCATCCAGCGGGAGTCCGGGGAGGCCAGGAACGCCACCACGTCCGCGACCTCCTCCGCCTCGCCGATGCGGTGGAAGACCGACCGGGAGGCAAGGTGGGCCCGGGTCCCCGCGTCCGCGAGGAGGCCCGCGTTCAGGTCGGTCTCCGTGATGCCGGGGCCGACCGAGTTCACCGTGATCCCGCGCGGCGCGAGCTCCGCGGCCAGCGAGCGGGTCAGCGCGTTCGTCGCGCCCTTCGCCGTGACCGTGGCCAGGATCGCCGGCAGTGCCAGGTCCGGGGTGCCCGTGACGTTCACGATCCGGCCGCCGTCCCGCAGCCGCGCCAGCCCGTACTTGATCACGAACAGCGGGGCCTTGGCGTTCAGGGCCAGCGTCCGGTCGTACGTCTCCTCGTCGATCTCCTCGATGCCGGCGAACGCCGCCGAACCCGCGTTGTTGACCAGGATGTCCACCCCCTCCGTGTGCGCGGGATGGGCCTCGTACGCCGCCCACAGCGCCCGCGCGTCCCCCGGCACACCCAGCTCCGCCCGGATCGCGAAGGCCGCCCCGCCGGCCGCCTCGATCGAGGCCACCGTCTCCTTCGCCGCCGCCCCGTCGCGGCCGTAGTGCACCGCGACCAGCGCGCCGTCCCGCGCCAGCCGCTCCGCGACGGCCCGTCCGATACCCCGGCTGCCGCCCGTGACCAGCGCCGTCTTCCCCTTGAGCACGCCCATGACGCGCCCCCCTTCGCATTTCGCTAGTGGTCGCTACAGAAAGGACCGTATCAGATTCACTAACGACCGCTATAGAATCGGCGCATGGTGACAGGACAGCGCGGCAGGCCCCGCTCCTTCGACCGCGACGCCGCCCTCGACAAGGCCATGCTCGCCTTCTGGGAGCGCGGCTACGAGGCGACCTCGATCTCCGACCTGACCACCTCGCTCGGCATCGGCGCGCCCAGCCTCTACGCGGCCTTCGGGGACAAGCGCAAGCTCTTCGACGAGGTCGTGGTGGTCTACGGCCGGCGGTACGCGGACTTCGCGAGCGTGGCCCTGGCCGAGGAGCCCACCGCCCGCGCGGCGGTGGGCCGCATCCTGCGCGAGGCCGCCGAGGTCTACACCGACCCGGCCCATCCGCCGGGCTGCATGGTCATCAGCGCGGCGATCAACACGACGTCGGAAGAGGTCGCCGAGGCCCTGCGCGAACGGCGCAACGCCAACCTGGAACTCTTCGAGCGCCGGATCCGGGCCGACATGGCCGGCGGCGTGCTGCCCGCGGACACGGACGCGCGGGCGCTGGCCCGGTACGCCGGAGTCGTGCTTCAGGGGATGTCCCAGCAGTCGCGCGACGGGGCGAGCCGGGAGGAGCTGGAGGCGGTCGCGGAGCGGGCGCTGCTGGCCTGGCCGGAGTGATCCGCGGGAATTCGCGGGGATTCCTCTGGGCCACGGTGCCCGACGGGACCCTCAGCCCGTCCGGCACCGTAGCCCGGAGTACTTACGGCCGGCGGGTGTGCGGTTCCCGCGGCCGCGGAGAGGCGCCTGCGCGGTCAGGGCAGATCACGCGGCTCGCCTCGATCCGTCCTCCTGTGCGGGGAGGACGGAGGCTTGAAGCAATTGTGGACTAGACCATTCTGTTCTGTCCATCCAATGACGGGGGGATGAACCCGTCGGTTCCTCCAACAGTACGCGGCCCCCGGGCGTTCTGGATACTCCTGAGTACCGTCGTGGGGAAAGTCATGCGGCGTACCCGGGGTACGCTCGCCACGTGCCCTCCATGAACGACCTCGTACGCCAGCACACCGCTCTCGGTGAAACCGACCTGGAGTGGCTCCACCTGCTGGTCTCCGAGTGGCAGCTGCTCTCCGACCTCTCCTTCGCCGACCTCGTGCTGTGGGTGCCCACGCTCGACGGCAGCCGGTACGTCTCGGTCGCGCAGATGCGCCCGAACACCGGCCCCACCTCGTACCAGGACGACATGGTCGGCCACCTGGTGCCGCGCGGCCGCCGCCCGCTGCTCGACGCCGCGCTCGACGAGGGCCGCATCGTGCGCGAGGGCGACCCGGAGTGGCGCGAGGAGGTGCCCGTCCGCGTCGAGTCGATCCCCGTCCGCCGCGAAGGCCGGGTACTCGGAGTGATCGCCCGCAATACCAACCTGCTCACTGTGCGTACACCGAGCCGGCTGGAGCTGACCTACCTCCAGTCCGCCTCGGACCTGGCCCAGATGATCGCGGCGGGCGCCTTCCCCTTCCCCGGCCAGCAGGTCGACATGGACGCCTCCCCGCGCGTCGGTGACGGCCTGATCCGGCTCGACGCTGACGGCGTGGTCACCTACGCCTCCCCGAACGCCCTCTCCGCGTACCACCGGCTCGGCCTCGCCTCCGACCTGGTCGGCCAGCACCTGGGCAACACCACCGCCGAACTCGCCCCCACCCGGGGTCCGGTGGACGAGGCGATCGTGAAGCTCGCCAGCGGCTGGGCCCCCCGGGAGACCGAGGTCGAGGGCAACGGCGGGGTCATCCAGCTGCGGGCGATCCCGCTCAAGCCCAAGGGGACCCGCATCGGCTCCCTGGTGCTCTGCCGCGACGTCACGGAACTGCGCCGTCGCGAACGCGAATTGATCACCAAGGACGCGACCATCCGGGAGATCCACCACCGGGTGAAGAACAACCTCCAGACCGTGGCCGCGCTGCTGCGCCTCCAGTCCCGCCGGATGGATTCCCCGCAGGGCCGCGAGGCCCTCAACGAGGCCGTGCGCCGGGTCGGTTCGATCGCGATCGTGCACGAGACGCTGTCTCAGAACCTGGATGAGCGGGTCGAGTTCGACGAGATCGCCGACCGGGTGATCGCGATGGTCTCGGAGATCTCCCCGGGCAAGGTCGACTGCCGGCGCACCGGCCGCTTCGGAATCCTGGACGCGGAGGTCGCCACTCCGCTGTCGATGGTGCTGACCGAGATCCTTCAGAACGCCCTGGAACACGCCTTCGCCCCGGCCGAACGGGGCACGGTGGAGGTGTCGGCGGTCCGCTCCGGCACCGGCCGTGCGGACGGCCGGCTGCTCATCACCGTGCTCGACGACGGCCGCGGACTGCCCGAGGGGTTCGACCCCCAGCGGGCCGGGAACCTCGGCCTGCAGATCGTACGGACCCTCGTGGAGGGCGAGCTGGGCGGCACCTTCGACATGGTCCCGGCGGAGCCGCACGGCACGAAGGTCGTCCTCGACATCCCCTCCAGCCCGCAGAAGTAGCAGCCGTACCGTCACTCAACGTGACGAGGATCTGCCCCGGACAGCACTGAACCCCGGACCGAATGGTGATCGGTCCGGGGTCCAAGAGCACGTTGCCAAGCGCTTATTCGGGTACTACGCGCTGCACGTCGAGGCTCGAAAGTCGTTGTCAGGCGCTGGCGTTGCGCGCCCGGTTGCGAGCGGCGCGGCGCTTCATCGCGCGGCGCTCGTCCTCGCTGAGACCGCCCCAGACGCCGGAGTCCTGACCGGACTCGAGCGCCCACTGCAGGCACTGCTCCATGACGGGGCAACGGCGGCAGACGGCCTTGGCTTCCTCGATCTGCAGCAGCGCAGGACCGGTGTTGCCGATGGGGAAGAAGAGTTCCGGGTCTTCCTCACGACAAACGGCGTTGTGACGCCAGTCCATGGCTGCTCCATCTCCTTGTATTGCGGGCAGGTTGCTTGTGAATGTGAACGCTTTCACGAATCCCCCCGTGAGGGAAGGTCGACCACCTGGTTTCCCGGGTGATCAATCAGGCATTCGTGAGAGGGGTTCTGGCGCTCTGTGTGGGTGCCGGGTTCTGCGGGCTGTCCCGATCGCCATGAAGAGATTCGCAAACCTCGGACGGGGATACAACCCCTTCCGGAAAGTTTTTTTTGATTCGTCGGTGTCTACTAGGTCACAGCCCTACATCGTGAGGGTGGACCGGCGTGTAAACGTTCGAGTGAAAGGACTTTGGGCCCTTCTACTCACACAATCACACGCAGTGCTCGCCGTACGCCTGCGAACCGAACGCTGGTGCGCAAGCCCAGGTGATCGCCGTCCATCTGGAACGGGAGCGGAACCTTCGAATGCAAGGTGAAGTCGGTCAGATCGTGCAGAGACACCGCGTGCTTGCCGTGTGGACCCCGCTCAGGAGTCGAGGTCAGGAGCTGTGTCGCGTACCGAGCGACCGCCGGAGTTGACAAACGATCCAGCGCCAATACGTCAAGCGCGGTATCGAACGATGCCTCAGGGGAGGCGTAAAGCGGACGATTCCCCAGATATGTCCACGGTGAGGTGTTGCACACTATCGACAGCACCAGATCCGTCACGGGATCGGCTCCCGGGCGCTCCAGCGTGACCGTGCCGTGCCGCCGATTGGGTTCCTCCCAGAACTGGCGCATCAGCTGCCGTACGTAGAGCGCATGCGTCGAACGCTTGCCCCGCTCCCGCTGCTGCTCGACCCGGCCGACCACCCCCGCGTCGAAACCGAAGCCGGCGCAGAACGTGAACCAGCGCGACGGAACCGACTCGTCCTCCGTTCCGGGGGCGCCGGCCGCCAGGCCCAGACCGATCGTCCGCTCGCGCTGCTCCCGCAGTGCGTCCAGCAGGGCACCGGTCGCCTCGACCGCGTCGTTCGGCAGACCGAGTGCGCGTGCGAACACATTGGTCGACCCGCCGGGGACCACCGCCAGCCGGGGCAGGTTGTCCGGATCGGGCCCGTCGTGCAGCAGCCCGTTGACCACCTCGTTGACCGTGCCGTCGCCGCCCAGCGCCACCACGAGGTCGAGCCCCTCGTGCGCGGCCTTGCGCCCCAGGTCCCGGGCGTGCCCCCGGTACTCGGTGGTCACCGCCTCCAGCTTCATCTCGCTGGCCAGGGCATGGGTCAGGACGTCGCGCGTGCGCGCACTGGTGGTCGTCGCTGCTGGGTTGGCCACGAGAAGTGCACGCATGAGCGCCAGCCTACCCACCCCCGCATATGCCGACCCTACTGCCCGTCCCCTCAGGGGTCCGGGGCACGCGGCTACCCTGCTGGGGTGAGTAAGAAGCAGCCCGAGAAGGCCCCCGCCGCCGCAACCGCCGCCGCATCCGCACCCGCCTCCGCGCTGCCCCGGCGGCTGACCGCCGCCGCCGCGCTCACCGCCCTGGAGGGGCTGGCGCTGGCCGGACTCGGCGTCTACATGCTCTTCGTGGGCATCGCGGGAGACCCCGATTCCCCCCAGCAGGCCGAGACCGGCGGGATCACCCTCCTCGTCCTGGCCGCACTGCCGTTGATCGGTGCGCGCGGTCTGCGCCTGGGCCGCCGCTGGAGCCGCGGCCCGGCACTGATCACCCAGCTGATGGCGCTGCCCGTGGCCTACACCCTGTACAGCACGGGCGGCGCGATGATCGCGGCCGCCGTGGCGCTGGCCGTGGCGGCGGTGGCCGTCCTGGTGCTCCTGGTGAACCCCACGGCGACCGAAGCACTCGGCATCGGGCCCGGCGAGCAGGCCCGATAGCCCTCGTACGTCGTACGCCTCGTACTCCTCCCGCTCCCGCTCCTACTCCTCGACGAGGAGCTTGTCGCGAAGCTGCGCCAGGGTGCGGGCCAGCAGACGCGAGACGTGCATCTGGGAGATGCCGACCTCCTGCGCGATCTGCGACTGGGTCATGTTCCCGAAGAACCGGAGCAGCAGGATCCGCTTCTCTCGGGGCGGCAGTCCCTCCAGCAGGGGCTTGAGGGACTCGCGGTACTCGACGCCCTCCAGGGCCTCGTCCTCCGCGCCCAGGGTGTCCGCGACCGCCGGCGACTCGTCGTCGGTGTCCGGGACGTCCAGCGAGAGGGTGCTGTAGGCGTTGGCCGATTCCAGCCCCTCCAGAACCTCCTCCTCGGAGATCCCCAGCCGCTCGGCCAGTTCGTGGACGGTGGGGGAGCGGCCGTGCTGTTGGGACAGTTCCGCGGTGGCCGTCGTCAGTGAGAGCCGCAGCTCCTGGAGGCGCCGGGGAACCCGTACCGCCCAGCCCTTGTCCCGGAAGTGGCGCTTGATCTCGCCGACCACCGTGGGCGTGGCGTACGTGGAGAACTCGACCCCGCGGTCCGGGTCGAACCGGTCCACCGACTTGATCAGGCCGATCGTCGCGACCTGCGTCAGGTCGTCCAGCGGCTCACCGCGGTTGCGGAACCTCCGCGCCAGGTGCTCCACCAGCGGCAGGTGCATCCGCACCAGGCGGTTGCGCAGCTCCGCCTTCTCCGGCGAGCCGTCGGGCAGCGCCCGCAGCTCGATGAAGAGGGCCCGCGCACCGCTGCGGTCGCGCGGGTCCGGCAGCGCCGGCGACACCGGGAGCCCCGGTGCCGGCGCTGCCGGTGTCCCGGCGCCCTCCGGGGCGCCGGGCAGAGCCTCCGGGGGCTTGGCAGCGGCCTCCGGCGGCTGTACTTGATCGTGCTGGTTCTCGCTCATAGGGCCCGCCCGTCGCTCCGCCGAGTCCAAAAAGCCGTCTTCCGCATCCGCTTCAGCCGGGTGCGGCCGGGCGTGCTGCTGTTCAGGGATGCCGCCGTCGACCTCGTGCCGTACCCGGGGCCGATCCCCGCCCCGCACCGGGATCTCCCCGCCGCTCACGCCGGGCCTGGTCCCGCGCCGCGCTGTTTGTAGAGGCTGATGCTCACCGTCCGGTTCTCCTCGACCGTGGCCTCGACCTTGCCGGCCAGCGCCGACAGGACCGTCCACGCGAACGTGTCGCGCTCCGGCGCGCGACCGTCGGTGGTCGGCGCGGACACGGTCACCTCCAGCGAATCCCCGATGAGGCGGAAGACGCAGCTGAGGACGGAGCCCGGCACGGCCTGCTGGAGCAGGATCGCGCAGGCCTCGTCCACCGCGATGCGGAGGTCCTCGATCTCGTCGAGGGTGAAGTCCAAACGTGCCGCGAGGCCAGCCGTGGCCGTTCGCAGCACCGACAGGTAGGCACCCGCAGCGGGCAGCCGGACTTCCACGAAGTCCTGGGTCCCGGGCTCGCCTGCGATCTGGGACACCCTCACCTCCAAGGTGGTACGAGCTCTGTTCGCCGGTGACGCTATCGCGATCCGGGCGATCGTGTCGCGGCACCCCTGTGGCCCCGCTGAACACCCCGGCCGGCCATGCCGCTGCCCAGTGACTGATGGTAAGCCCATGGGTACACACAGTGGCTAGGGGTCTGCGCGGCCCAAATCAGGGGAACCGGCGGAGGGTTGACCTACCCCGCCTCAGACGATCGAACCGTCGACAAAACACCACCGCCAGGTCTCGCCCGGCTCGAAGCTCCGCATCACCGGATGACCGGTCTGTTGGTGGTGCGCCGTCGCATGGCGGTGGGGCGAGGAATCGCAGCAGGCCACGTGCCCGCACGCCAGGCACATCCGGAGCTGGACGGGGTGACTGCCGAGCGCCAGACATTCCGGGCAGGTCTGGGCAGAGGGGATGGGCTCGGGGCGCGGCAGTTCGGCAACGTGGGTGCACTCGCTCATGATGGCCAGCGTACGACCAGGGTGCGGGCGCGCGACGATTGAGGATGGATCTTCGATGGAGGTATTGCCGCTGGTGGCGCTGATCGCGGTCAGCGCCGCCGTGGCCGGGGCGGCCCGCCGCACACCGGTGCCGGCGCCGCTGCTGCTGGTCGCGGTGGGGCTGGTGGCCGCGTACGTCCCGGGCGTGCCCTCGTACGCCCTGGATCCGCACATCGTGCTGCCGCTGCTGCTCCCGCCGCTGCTGTACACGGCCGCCGTCGACAGCTCGTACCTGGACCTGCGGGCGAACATCCGGCCCGTCGCCCTGCTGTCGGTCGGCTACGTGCTCTTCGCGACGCTCGCCGTCGGCTACGCGGCCTACCTGGTGATGCCCGCGCTCTCCCTGCCGGTCGCCCTGGTGCTCGGCGCGGTCATCGCGCCGCCCGACGCGGTCGCCGCCACCGCGATCGCGCGCAAGCTCGGCCTGCCGAACCGGATCACGACCATCCTGCAGGGCGAGTCCCTGGTCAACGACGCCACCGCGATCACCGCGTACAACGTCGCCCTGGCGGCGGCGATCGGCACGAGCGCCGGCTGGGCGGGTGGGATCGCGGAGTTCCTGGTGGCCTCGGTGGGCGGGGTCGGAGTGGGCCTGCTGCTGATGGTGCCGATCCACCAGCTGCGCACCCGGCTCAAGGAGCCGCTGCTCCAGAACACCCTGTCGCTGCTGATCCCCTTCGTGGCGTACGCGGCGGCCGAGCGGGTGCACGCCTCCGGGGTGCTCGCGGTGGTCGTGGTCGCGCTGTACCTCGGGCACCGCAACTGGCAGGTCGACTTCGCGACCCGGCTCCAGGAGGAGGCGGTGTGGAAGGTGATCGCCTTCGTGCTGGAGTCGGTGGTGTTCGCGCTGATCGGGCTCCAACTGCCGGTGGTCCTCAAGGGGCTGGGGGAGTACGAGGGCCTGACCGCGGCCTGGTACGCGATCGCGGTGTTCCTCGCGGTGGTGGTGGCCCGGTTCGTCTGGGTGTTCCCGGCGACCTTCCTTCCC
Organism: Streptomyces sp. NPDC096339; assembly: GCF_044762985.1. Taxonomy (NCBI): domain Bacteria; kingdom Bacillati; phylum Actinomycetota; class Actinomycetes; order Kitasatosporales; family Streptomycetaceae; genus Streptomyces; species Streptomyces sp. NPDC096339. The sequence goes on from NZ_JBIWFI010000019.1 coordinate 91,021, forward strand.
CGGTGGGTGTCGGAGCGGATCCGCTCGCGGGAGACCGACACCGACTGGAAGGCGCCGGTGATCGTGGGCTGGGCCGGGATGCGCGGGGTGGTCTCGCTGGCCATCGCGTTCTCCATCCCGATCACGGTCCCGCACCGCAACCTGATCCTCTTCCTGACCTTCACGACGGTCATCGGCACCCTGGTCGTCCAGGGCCTCACCCTCCCGCCGCTGATCAGGCTGCTGAAGCTGCCCCCGAAGGACGTCCAGGCGGAAACCCTCGCGGAGGCGCAGGCGCAGAGCGAGGCCTCGCGGGCGGCGGAGGAACGCCTGGCCGAGCTCCTGGAACAGCCCGAGAACAGCACCCTGCCGCCACCGCTTGCGGACCGGCTGCGGACGGTGCTGGAGCGGCGGCGCAACGCGGTGTGGGAGCGGCTGGGGGAGGTCAACCCGGAGACGGGGGAGTCGGCGGACGACGTCTACCGGCGCCTCGCCGGAGAGATGATCGAGGCCGAACGGGAGGTCTTCGTGCAGCTGCGCGACCAGCGCCGGATCGACGACGAGATGCTGCGGGCGTTGCTGCGGCGGCTGGACCTGGAGGAGGCCGCCGCCTATCGCGAGCAGGGCTGATCCCTTGCGCGGCGGGTGCGGCGCCGTTCCGGGGGCGCTGGCCCCGCGCCTCTCGCCTCCGGCGGGGCTGGAGGTTGGCTGGTGCCCGCTGTCCGGTGCGGGTCCGTTGCCGGGGCTCCGCCCCGGACCCCGCGCCTCAATCGCCGGCGGGGCTGGAGTTTCCCGGGCCGGGGCCCCGACCCCGAGGCCGCTGCGCGGTGTCCCGGCGGGGCGTCTCCTCGTCCTCGCGCCTGCGGCCGTCGTGAAAGTGCCGAGGGTGGTTGCGCGCTCGTCCTGCGGGGACGCCCCACCGTGCCCCCGCTCCGACAGTCAGGCCAAGACCCCGCCCGGGCGGGGCGGGAGTGTGCTGTTGGGGTGGGGGTCCGCAGGAGGGTCCCCGCAGGACGAGCGCGCAACCGCGCCGAGCTGTCTCGCGGTGCCCGCAGGCGCGAGGACGAGGAGACACTCCGGAGGGCCCCCGCCCCAACCGGGCCGGTCCCGCTCCAGGACACCACCCAGCCCCGCCGGCGTTTGAGGCGCAGGGGCGCGGGGGCGGAGCCCCCGGAACGGCGCCGCACCCGGCAAAACCACGCCACCCCGCCGGAGGCGCGAGGCAGCGCCCCCGGCACGGTGCCGCACCCGGCAAAACCACGCGGCCCGTCACGGCCTTCCCGTGACCACGGCGGCCAGGGTGGTGCCGCGGGGGAAGGCTCCGGACGCGGTGAGGTCGGTCAGGGCCCACAGCAGCTTCGCCACGTAGATCCGCTCCACCGGCAGCACGTGCCGGTACCCGAAGTCCGCGGCGAAGGCCTCCAGCCGCTCCGGCACGCGGGCGTACCCGCCGTGGTCGTACCCCTCGGCCAGACTCCACTCCCCGGCCGGCCCCCCGAACGCGGCCGCCTGGAGTGAACGTATCTCCGCGCCCAGGAACCCGCCCGCCAGCACCGGCACGCCCAGCGCCCGCTGCCCGGGCCCCAGCCCGGCGGCCAGCCCGGCCAGGGTCCCACCGGTCCCACAGGCCACGGCGACCACATCGGCCGCACCCCGCAGTTCACGGCCCAGCTCGGCGCAGCCGTGCAGGGCGAGGACATTGCTCCCGCCCTCCGGAACCACGTACGCGCCCTCCGCCCCGGCCTCGCCCACCAGTCGCGCCAGCACATCCGGCTCGGCCTTGCGCCGGTACTCCGAGCGGGCCACGAAGTGCAGCCGCATCCCGTCGGCCACGCACCGGGCCAGCGAATCGTTCAGCGGCCGCCCGGCCAGCTCGTCCCCGCGCACGATCCCGACGGTCCCCACCCCGAGCAGCCGCCCGGCGGCGGCGGTGGCCCGCAGATGGTTCGAGTACGCCCCGCCGAAAGTGACCAGCGCCCCGTGCCCCGCCTCCACGGCGGCCCGCAGATTCGGCGCGAGCTTGCGCCACTTGTTCCCGGGCAGCTCCGGGTGGACGAGATCGTCCCGCTTGAGCAGCAGCCGCACACCGTGCCGCCCGAACCGCTCGTCACGGATCTCCTGGAGGGGCGAGGGCGGGCGGGGGCGCAGTTCGGGGTGGTCCACCCGTCCATTGTGCGGCGCCCCCGCCCCGGGGTTACTTCAGGCGTTCCGCGATGCGGTCGCGCATGGAGGCCATCGTGAAGCCCTTCGGGTCGATCTTGCCCGGTTGCCATTCCAGGTGGCCGATGACCGAGCGGGACGTCCAGCCGTGGACCCGGCAGAGCGCCGCCGCCGCGCGGGCGATGGCGTCCAGTTGGACCGCCGGCCACGGGTCCTTGCCGTCGCCGAGGTTCTCGCACTCGAAGCCGTAGAAGTGGCGGTTGCCGTCGGTGTCCGCCTCGTTGTCGGGCGGGAGGCGCTTCTCCGCGATGACGGCCGCCAGGACGTCGGAGTCCCCCTTGCCCGCGTGGTTGGCGCGGCCGTAGCCCACCAGGTGGACGCGGCCGTCCTTGGCGATCACGCCGTGGCAGAGGGGGCCGGGGAGGTCCTCGTCGCCTTCGCGGCAGAGCTGGACGGTGTACGGGGTGCCGTGCGTGACGGTGTGGTGGATCATCACCCCGTGGACCGGGCCCCAGGGGCCCTTGTGGTTGCGGTTGTGGGTGCGCCAGGCGCCGACCTCCACGACGGTCAGGCCTTCATGGCGCAATGCGTTGATGAACCGGTCCGCGGACATGGGTGCGGCCATGGCCGCCTCCTTCGTTGCGGTGCTCGACGGACACCCTGTGTGTTCGTCTGATCACGCTACGGTTTAACGGAGGCGACCCTTCCGGCGCTAGGGCGGAATCCGGCCGGCCGTCAGGCGGAAGCCAGCCACATGTCGGGTCCGAACACCTCGTAGTGGATGTCCGAGGCCGGTACGCCCTTGGTGATCAGCTGCTCGCGCACCGCCCGCATGAAGGGCAGCGGGCCGCAGAGGTAGGCCTTGGTGCCGGGGGCGACGGGGACGGCAGCGAGGTCCATCAGGCCGGTGTGGTGGCCGGGTTCGGCCGATTCCTCGTACCAGAAGTGGGCGGCGGCGTCCGCGAGCTTGTGGGTCAGGGCCTGGTGGTCGCCGCGCAGCGGGTGGTCCGCGGGGGAGCGGTCGGCGTGCAGCACGGTGACCGGGGCGGTGTGCCCGGTGTCGGCCAGGTGCTCCAGCATCGAGAGCATCGGGGTGCAGCCGATGCCCGCCGAGGCGAGCAGGACCGGCGCGCCGGAGTCCCGGAGCGTCAGGTCGCCGTACGGGGCCGAGACGCGCAGGGTGTCGCCCGCCCGGACGTGCGCGTGCAGGTGGCCCGAGACCTCGCCGTCGGGGCCCGCGGCGGCCGGCCCGTGTACCCGCTTGACGGTGATGGCGCGGACCGGGGAGCCGGGGGAGGTGGAGAGGCTGTACTGGCGGATCTGGCGGGCTCCGTCGGGGAGTTCGACCTGGACGGAGACGTACTGGCCGGGCAGGTGCGCGGGGGCGGGGGCGCCGTCCGCCGGGGCGAGCCGGAAGGTGGCGCAGTCCGCGGTCTCCTCGGTGCGGGCGGTCACCGTCCACTCGCGCCAGACGTCGCCGGCCAGCACCTGCTGCTCGGCGTACAGGCGCTCCTCGATGGCGATGAGGGCGTTCGCCATCAGCCAGTAGACCTCGTCCCAGGCGGCGGCGACCTCGGGGGTGACGGCATCGCCGAGCACCTCCGCGATGGCCTCGAACAGGTGCTGGTGGACGACCGGGTACTGCTCGCGGGTGACGCCGAGCGAGGCGTGCTTGTGGGCGATCCGGTTCAGCATCACGTCGGGGCGGGTCTCGGGGTGCTCCACGAGGTGGGTGGCGAAGGCCGCGATGGAGCCGGCGAGGGCCTGCTTCTGGAGGCCGGAGTTCTGGTTGCCCCGGTTGAAGAGGTCGCGGATCAGCTCCGGGTGGGCCGCGAACAGCTTCGTGTAGAAGAGCTCCGCTATCTCGCCGATGGCGGCTCCGACGGCGGGCAGGGTGGCTCGTACGGTCGCCGTCGACTTCTCGGAAAGCATTCGGGACTCCTCGCGTGTGGGTGGTGCAGGGTGCGGATGGTGCATTTAATTGGAATCTGAGATGCGTATTTTGCGGCCGAAAAAAGGTCCGCCGCGGTGCGGACCTTCGTTCGAGCTTGCCGTCAGCCTGAGCCTAGGCGGGTCGACGGTGGGCGGAAACCGGCCATCCGACCCTGATCGTCAGAGGCTTTCGGCCCCTGGCGGAGGTCCGCCCGAAATGCCCAGCAACAGAGGCCCCGTCGGGGCCGCGACCAGGTCGTTCACCGTCAGCGGGTCCAGTGTGGCGAAGAAGGCCTCCTGTGCCCGGCGCAGCGCGCCGCGCAGCACGCAGGCGGAGCGCAGCGGGCAGGGGACGGTGCCGTCGCAGTCCACGACGTCGCCCGCGCCCTCCAGGTCGCGGACCACTCCGCCCACCGAGGCCGCCCGCCCGGCGGGGGTCAGGGCGAGTCCGCCGCCACGGCCGCGCCGGGCCTCGACCAGGCCGAGATGCTGCAGTCTGGCGACCACTTTGGCGGTGTGCGTGTACGGGACCCGCATGGTCGCCGCTACATCGCGCGTGGTCGGCAGGTCCGTCTCCGCGACGGCCAGGCGCATCAGGATGCGCAGCGCCAGGTCGGTGAATCGGGTCAGCCTCATGGGTCGACCGTAGAAAACTTGCATCCTCAATGCAAATTAATGGCCGAAAGTGGTGGGGTGTGAGGCGTGCAGGGGGGCGCGTGGGGAGGGGGTGGGCCCCAAAGTGTGCCCCGCCCCCGTACGGAGTAGTCACACCCTTTTGTGTAATGGTCTCATCACGCTACGTACTGCAAGGCTGCACCCCGCAGATCCATGGAGTGATCGAAGGGGAAATTCATGTCGGTCCAGGCAGGTTCCGAATCCGAGACCCAGACGCCGCAGCGCAGTCTCGGGACATCGGCCGCACGGAACTTGGCAACCACGACCAAGTCCGCGCCGCAGATGCAGGAAATCACCTCGCGGTGGCTCCTGAAGATGCTCCCGTGGGTCCCGGTGCAGGGCGGCACCTACCGCGTCAACCGCCGGCTCAGCTACTCCGTCGGCAACGGCATCGTCGAGTTCATCAAGACCGGCACCCAGGTCCAGGTCATCCCCGCCGAGCTCGGCGAACTCCCGCTCCTGCGCGACTACGAGGACGAGGCGGTGCTCACCGAACTCGCCCAGCGCTGCCGCCAGATCGACTTCGAGCCCGGCCAGGAGCTGACCTCCTTCGGCAGCCCCTCGGACCAGGTGTTCCTCCTCGCCCACGGCCGCATCGACCACATCGGCCCCGGCCCCTACGGTGACGACGCCGTCCTGCAGACCGTCGCCGACGGCGCCTTCTTCGGCGAGGACTCGCTCGTCGATGAAGAATCGATTTGGGAGTACACCGCCCGCGCCGCCACCTCCGGCACCGCCCTGGTCCTGACCCGCCAGGACTTCCAGCTGCTCGCCGACCGCGTCGACTCCCTGCGCGCGCACGTGGAGCGCGTACGGACCCTGCCCGAGCAGCGCACCAACAAGTACGGCGAGGCCGCGATCGACCTCTCCGCCGGCCACCGGGGCGAGGCCGTGCTCCCCGGCACCTTCGTCGACTACGAGGCCCACCCGCGCGAGTACGAACTCTCCATCGCGCAGACGGTCCTGCGGGTGCACACGCGCGTCGCCGACCTCTACAACCAGCCGATGAACCAGACCGAGCAGCAGTTGCGGCTCACGGTCGAGGCGCTGCGCGAGCGCCAGGAGCACGAGATGCTCAACAACACCGACTTCGGCCTGCTCCACAACGCCGACTACGACCAGCGCATCCAGCCCCACGACGGCGCGCCCAGCCCCGACGACATGGACCAGCTGCTCAGCATGCGGCGCGGTTCCAAGCTCTTCCTCGCGCACCCCAAGGCGATCGCCGCCTTCGGCCGCGAGTGCAACAAGCGCGGGCTCTACCCCGAATCGGTGGAGATCGACGGCCACCGCGTGCCGTCCTGGCGCGGGGTGCCGATCTTCCCCAGCAGCAAGATCCCGATCAGTGACGCCCGCACCACCTCCATCCTCTGCATGCGCACCGGCGAGGCCGAGCAGGGTGTGATCGGCCTGCACCAGCCGGGCATCCCCGACGAGATCGAGCCGAGCCTGTCGGTCCGCTTCATGGGGATCAGCGAGCAGGCGATCATCTCGTACCTGGTCACCGCCTACTTCTCCGCCGCTGTGCTGGTGCCGGACGCGATCGGCGTCCTGGAGAACGTCGAGATCGGCCGCTGGCGCTGAGCGCGCTGAGCGCGGGGAGCGCGGGAAAGGCCGAGGTCGCGTTGAACGCCATGAGCACAGCCCTGACCGCGGGCGAGGGCCAGGAGGCCGCCGCCCTGCTGGAACGGACGAGGGAAACGGTCAACCCGCAGCTGCGCCGGGCGGTCGAGAGCCTGCCCGGTTCGATGCGGCGGGTGGCGATGTACCACTTCGGCTGGGAGCACGCGGACGGCACGCCCGCCGCGGGCAGCACCGGGAAGGCCATCCGGCCGGCCCTGGTCCTGGCCGCCGCCCAGGCCCTGCGGGGCCCGGACGGGGAGGTGGAGGAGGCCGTACGGGCGGCGGCGGTCGCCGTGGAGCTGGCGCACAACTTCACGCTGCTGCACGACGACGTCATCGACCGGGACGTCCAGCGGCGCGGCCGGTCCACGGCCTGGACCGTCTTCGGGATACCGGACGCGATCATCACGGGTGACGCCATGATGGCGCTCGCGCTGCGGCTGCTCGCCGAGGACCCGCATCCGGCCTCCGCGGAGGCCGCGGCCCGGCTCACGGCCTGCGTCATCGAGCTGTGCGGGGGCCAGCAGGCGGACTGCGCCTTCGAGCAGCGTCCGCACGTCTCGCTCGACGAGTGCCTCACCATGGCCACCGCGAAGACCGGGGCGCTGCTCGGCTGCGCGTGCGCCCTGGGCGCGCTGTACGCCGGGGCCGGGCCGGAGGAGGTCGAGGCGATGGACGCCTTCGGCCGGGAGGCCGGGCTGGCCTTCCAGCTGATCGACGACCTGATCGGCATCTGGGGGGATCCGGGGCACACCGGCAAGCCCGCCGGGGCGGACCTGATCGCCCGCAAGAAGTCCCTCCCGGTCGTCGCCGCCCTCAACTCGGGCACCTCGGCCGGAGAGGAGCTGGCCGCCCTGTACGCGGGCCCCATGACCGGGGACGACGTACGCAGGGCAGCCGAGGCGGTGGAGAAGGCCGGCGGGCGCGACTGGGCGCAGGCCCACGCCGCGGACCGGATGGGCCGGGCGGTGCAGCAGCTGTCCCGGGCGGTCGCGGACCTCGGGGCGGCGGGAGGGCTGCTGGCGCTGGCGGAGTTCGTCACGCGCCGCACGAGGTGAGCACGCGATAGGAGGGCGGGGGAAGGCCTGTTCCGGCACCGTACGGCGCCGGAACGGGCCTTTCCGCGTGCTGGGGCCAACTCTAGGATCCCCCAAGGACGTTGGGACTTGAGCGAAGGGTGTGGCCAGTGGCACTGGAGATACGTCAGGCGGATCGGTCGGACCGGGACGCGGTGGCGCGGCTGCTCGACGAGGCCTTCCGCACCGACCCGGTGAGCGGCTGGGTCTTCCCGGACCCCGCGCACATGGCCGCGGTGCACGGCAAGTTCCTCGGGGTCTTCGTCGACGTGGCGCTCGCCGAGGGCCGTATCGACTACGCCGTGGACGGCTCGGCGGCCGCGCTGTGGCTGCGGATCCCGGCGGGGGAGCCGGAGGGCGAGGACGAGGTCCCGGCGAAGATGCGGGCCGTGGCCGACCCGGACAACGAGCGCTGCGAGCTGGTCGGCCGGCTGACGGGCGCGGTGCACCCCACGGCGGAGGAGCACGAGTACCTGCTGATGATCGCCGTCGCCCCCGGCAGGCAGGGCCAGGGGCTGGGCTCCGCGCTGATGCGCCCGGTGCTGGAACGCTGCGACCGGGAGGGCGTGCCGGCGTACCTGGAGGCGAGCAGCGAGCGCAGCAGGGCGCTCTACGAGCGGCTGGGGTGGGAGTTCACGGGGGAGGCGGTGCGGCTGCCGGACGGGCCGCTGATGTGGCCGATGTGGCGCAAGCCGCAGGCCTGGGTCCGTAAGGGCTTGCGTAACCACTACAGCTGAAGTACTTTACTCGACGTGCCCCGGTGCGGTGGCACTGCCGAACGGAAGAGAATCGCTTGCGCAAGCTCACGTACTTCATCGCCACGTCGGTCGACGGCTTCATCGGAGCCCCGGACGGCGACGGCGAGTTCTTCTACTCCCACGTCGACCCCGAGTTCATCGACCTCCTCATGGCCGAGTACCCGGAGACCATCTCGCGGCTGGGCCGTGACCAGCTCGGCGTCGCGGACGCCCCGCCCGCGCGTTTCGACGCCGTGCTGATGGGCCGGGCCACCTATGACGTGGGGTTCAAGCAGGGTGACGCCAATCCGTACGGCCACCTGCGCCAGTACGTGGTCTCGCGCTCCCTCACCACCCCGCCGGACCCGCAGGTCGAGCTGATCGCCGGCGACGTCGCCGCCAAGGTCCGCGAGCTCAAGGCGCAGGACGGTCTCGGCATCTGGCTCTGCGGCGGCGCCGACCTCGCCACCCAGTTGATCGACGAGATCGACGAGTACATCGTCAAGACGTACCCGGTGTTCGTGGGGACCGGCATGCCGATGTCCCGCGCCGGATTCGGAGTGCGCCCGCTGGAGCTCACCGGCTGCACCGCCCTCGGCGGCGGTCAGGTCATCACCTCGTACGCCGTCAAGCGCTGACCGCGCAAAAGGGAGAAACCGGCCTACCGTAGAGGTATGGCCGGTGAACAGCAGCAGCGCCCGCACGAGACGATCGCCCCGCACGCCGGGCACGAGCAGCAGATGTGCCCGACGTGCGGGAGCCCCGTCGATACGGTGCTCAGACGGCGCAAGTCCCTGGGGATCTTCATCCCGTACTGGACTCCGGGCCCCTGCCGGAACCCGGAGTGCCCGGAGTACGCCGGGGAGGGCTAGAGGGTCAGCCCTTCGTCCACAGTCCGGAGGCGACCAGGCCATTGGCCCACAGCTGGTTCACGCGCGACCGCTCGGCGCTGTTCGGGGTCGCGTTCTGGCAGGAGGTGCCCGGGCCGCCGCCCGACATCAGCTCGCTGCACGGGCCCGAGTAGTGGTCCGGCAGGCCGAGCACGTGACCGGTCTCGTGCGCGGTCACCCGGGTGGAGTTGTACTGCTGGTTCTGCCGGTAGTCGAGGAAGATGTAGCCCCGGCCGTGCCCGTCCGTGCTCGCGTACGAGCCGCGCGAGTCGTTGCCCTCGTAGTACGAGAAGTTCCCGCCCGAGGACACCTCCTGCAGCTTCACGTTGGACACCGAGCTGTTCCATATCTGGGTGGAGCGGGCTATCTGCGTACGGAAACTCGGCGCGTTGCGGGTGTTGTACGTGACGGTCACGGCCAGCACGCCCGGGTTCGCGGCGCGCTGCTCGGCGACCGAACGCCGCACGGCCTCGAAGAAGGCGCGGTTGGCGGCCTCGTTCTCCTGTGAACGCTCGTACGCGGCGTACGTCGAGGCGTTGCCGGCGGCGGGCGCGGCGCTGGCGGTGGGGGCGACTGAGCCGAGGGCGGCGGCGAGACCGAGGCCGATGGTTCCGGCCAGCGCGGCCTTACGGGAGTGGCGCATGTGGGGGAGCTCCTACTCGTCCGGTGCGGTGGGGGGTGGTCGTTCGGTACCGGAGTCTGCGGGAGCGGAAGCGGGCGGCGGATGATGTCAGCCGCCGATAACGCGGCCTTATCGGGGAGGTTTCGGAAGGTCAACCTCCTTGAGAATGGCGGGATTCGACGGCCTGTCGACGGCTGGTGCGGTTCGCCCGGCCCGGCCTACCCTCTGGGGCATGGAGCTTGAGGTCAGGCACCTGCGGGCGCTGTGCGCCATCGCCGACGCCGGCAGCCTGCACAAGGCCGCCCGGCAGCTCGGCGTGAGCCAGCCCGCCCTGACGACTCAGCTGCGCCGCATCGAACGGGCCCTGGAGGGCGACCTGTTCCTGCGCGAGCGCACCGGCTGCCGGCCCACCCCCTTCGGCCACGCCGTCCTCGGCAGGGCCCGGCCGCTGCTCGCCGAGATGGCCGCGCTGGTCGCGGAGGCGCGGGCGCAGGCCCGCGGCCCCCGGCTGAGCATCGGCTCCACGGCCAGCCGGGCCCTGCCGGGGTGGCTGCGCCGGCTCCACCGGCGGCTGCCGGACACCGAGACCTCCCTGGTCGTGGACGTCTCCGCCAACGCGCTGCTGCGGATGGTGGCTTCGGGGCAGCTGGACGTGGCGTTCGTGCACGAGGTGGAGGGCAGCCCGCTGACGGTCCCGGTCGGGCTGGAACTGCGGGTGCTGATGGAGCGGGAACCGCAGTTCGTCTCGATGTCCAAGGACCACCCGGCGGCGAGCTCGCCCGTGGTGGCGCTGCGGGACCTGGCCGAGGACCGGTGGACGGTGGACCCCTCGGTGGACGGCGAATGGGACGGCCTGCGGCGGGTGTTCGCGGGGGCCGGTCTCGACCCGCCGGTCCTGCACGCGGACTACCACACGGCGACCTCGCTGATCGTCTCCGGTGAGGCGGTGGCGCCGTGCCAGCCGACGTCCGGGCCGCGGGACGACATGGCCATCCGGCCGCTGTGCGGGGATCCGCTGGCGGTGCGGCTGCTGTTGGCCACGCGACCGGGCGCGCATGCGGAGGTCTTCGAGGACCTCCGGGCGGCGTACCGCGAAGCGGCCCTGCGTGCCGCGCCGTACCGTGCCTGGCTCCGACACCACGCGAGCCCCCTCCTCGAAGCCGCCTAGCCCCGGGGCCCCGCCCCCCCGCCCGAATCGCCGGTGCGGCTCAAAGACCTGGGGCTCCGCCCCAGACCCCGCGCCTCAAACGCCGGCCAGGCCGGATTCTGCCCCCTGCCGGCTTACGGGTGCGGGCATCTCCAGCCCGTCCGGCGTTTGAGGACCAGGTCCGGGCGGAGCCCGGGGAACGGCGGAAGGGCGGGTAGGGGACGACTCCGCGCAGCGGCACCCGCAGGCCGCCGGCCCCGCCCGCGCCGGCCGCCCGGCCGTCGGCCCGGTGGCCCGAGCCTCGGTCGCGGAGCCCGTCGGGGCATTCGCTTGACTTCACCCAACCGCGATATATCGTGTTCATCAGAAGACGCGATATGTTGCGAGCGTCGTCGAGAGTCCGGTCCGTGCACGCGCAGAGAAAGGATCAGCACCATGGCAGAGCAGAAGACGTGGTCGGCCGCCGAACCGCAGAAGCTCACCTTCGAGGAGCCTGTGACCGAGCTCCGCGTGCGGCTCGTGAGCGGCACGGTCAACGTCGTCGCCGCCGAAGAAGGTCCGGCCCGGCTGGAGGTCGCCGAGGTCGACGGGCCGCCGCTGTACGTGGTGCAGGAGGGCGGCACCCTCACCGTCTCCTACGAGGACCTGCCCTGGAACGGTTCCCAGGGCTTCAAGGAGTGGTTCGAGACCAAGCCGTGGAAGGCCTGGTCCGGCAGGTCCGCCACCGGCCGCAAGGCCTGGGAGCGCAGCGCCGCCGTCACCCTCATGGTCCCCGCCGCCACGCACGTACGGGTCGGCGTGGTCGACGCGACCACGTTCGTGTCCGGGATCTCCGGCGGCACCGACGTCAACGGGGTGTCCGGCGACGCCACCCTCGTGGCGCTCTCCGGACAGGTCAAGGCGCACACCGTCTCCGGCAGCGTCGAGGCCCAGTCCGTCACGGGCGAGCTGGGGTTCCACTCGGTCTCCGGCGGTCTGACGGTGGTCGACGGAACGGCGACGAACGTACGGGCCGACTCGGTCAGCGGTGACATGCTCATCGACCTGGACCTCGACCCGGCCGCCGCCCGGCCCGTGGACATCGCGCTCAACTCCGTCTCCGGCCAGGTCGCGATCCGCCTCCCGCACCCCGCCGACGCGCGCATCGAGGCCAACACCGCCACCGGTGGCGTCTCCAACGCCTTCGAGGACCTGCGGGTCTCCGGCCAGCTCGGCTCCAAGCGGATCACCGGCACGCTCGGCGCCGGTACCGGCACGCTGCGGGCCACCACAGTGTCCGGCGGGATCGCGCTGCTGCGCCGCCCGGCCGCCGACACCGCGGAAACCCCCCTCGCGCTCGACAAGAAGGTGCTCTGACATGCCGCCCGTCTTCGCCCACGGCCGCCTCCGCCTCTACCTCCTCAAGCTCCTGGACGAGGCGCCCCGCCACGGATACGAGGTGATCCGCCTCCTGGAGGAGCGCTTCCAGGGCCTCTACGCCCCCTCCGCGGGCACGGTGTACCCGCGCCTGGCCAAGCTGGAGGCCGAGGGCCTGGTCACGTACGCCACCGAGGGCGGGCGCAAGGTTTACTCCATCACCGAGGCGGGCCGTGCCGAACTGGCCGACCGCAGCGGTGAACTCGCCGACCTGGAGCTGGAGATCCGCGACTCCGTGACCGAACTGGCCGCCGAGATCCGTGACGACGTCCGGGGTGCGGCGGGTGACCTGCGGCGCGAGATGCGGGCCGCGGCCTCCGCCTCGGCGACCCGGGTCGACGACGAGTCCTGGAAGACGATCAAGGAGGAGATGAGCAGGGCGCGCGCGGAGTGGAAGGAACAGGCGCGCCGGGCGAAGGACGAGAGCCGCCGGGCCCGTGAGGAGGCACAGGCGGCCCGCCGCCAGGCCAAGGAGGCGCAGGAGCGGGCCCGCGAGGAGGTCCAGCGCATCGCGGGGCAGCTGCAGGAGCAGTTCGCCAAGTCGGGCGGCGTGCTGGGGAACCTCGCCGGTGCGTGGCTGGGCGGTGGCGGTGCGCCGGCCGCGTCCGCGGGGGGTTCGGCGGCTGCCGGGGCCGCCGGCGCGGCGGACTGGGCCGAGGACCTGGTCCCGTCCGGGGACCCGGCCCGCGACCTGGACCGGCTGTTGGACCGCTTCCGCGACGAGGTCCGCGATGCGGCGCGCGACCACGGGGTGACGGCGGCGCGGGTGGCCGAGGCCCGGGCCGACCTCGCGGCCGCCGCCGCCCGCCTGTCGGCGACCCTGCGGGGCAAGGGCTAGGTCCGGCCGCGGCGCCGCCGGGCGCGCGGCCCAGGTCGGTCCGTCCTGCCGCGGCGCCGCCGCCGGGGCTCCGCCCCGGACCCCGCGCCTCAAACGCCGGCGGGGCTGGGTTTCCCCGGCGGGGCCGGCTCGTGACGGGTGGGCATCAAACGCCGGTAGGTGTCATGCCGCCAGGGTGGACTCCGCCGTCGTGTACGTCACTCCGTGGTCCGTCAGGATCTCGGAGGGGGTGCCGGGGCGGGAGAGGAGGGCCAGGAGCAGGTGCAGGGTGCCTATGTGGCGGTCCTTGCGGCCCAGCGCGATGCGCAGGGACTGCTCCAGGGCCCGCTTCGAGCCCTGGGCCAACGGGACGTGGCGGCTGTCCGGTTCCGGGCGGCCCAGGGCCGAGCGGAGCGAGGAGCCCAGGGTGCGCTTTCGCGGCTCCGGGGCGGACAGGGCTCCCTCGCCGTGGGTCTCCTCGACGCGGGAGACGATCTCGGTGAGGTCGATGCCCAGGTCCGCCAGGGCCTCCTCGTCCGCCCTGGACATGCCGCCCCGGCGGCGGGCCGCCGCGAGGTCCGCCGCCACCGCGGCCCGGTCGACGCCCAAGGGGTCCAGGGCGCCCAGGGTCAGCAGGGAGAGGAGCAGGTGCTCCTCGGTGACCGTGGCGGCGCCGGCTTGCCGTGCCTCGGCGATCGCGCCCGTCACCGCGGCGCGGGCGTCCCCGGTGAATCGCTCGAACATCAAAGCCTCCCGTGCTTCTTGTGCACGGCCTGCCGGCTCACGCCCAGCTCGGCCGCGATCTCCTGCCAGGACCACCCCTGCGCGCGGGCACTGCGTACCTGTACGGCCTCCAACTGCTCCAGCAGTCTGCGGAGGGCGGCCACGGCACGCAGGCCCACGCGCGGGTCACGGTCACCGGCCCGTTCGGCCAGATCGGTGGCTTCCGTCATGCATGTCAATTTAGGTTGACGCGGGAGGGGCGTCAACCCCGGTTGACATACGGGATGGGGAGGGCGGGTCTCAGGGCGTCAGGACCACCTTGCCGAAGAGGTCGCCCGACGCGACCTTCTCGAAGCCTTCCCGCGCCCGGTCCAGCGGCAGGACCTCGTCGATCACCGGCCGCAGGCCCGTCGTCGCGCAGAACGACAGCAGGTCCTCCAGCTCGTCCTTCGAGCCCATCGTCGAGCCGACGACCTTCAGCTCCAGGAAGAAGATCCGGGTCAGTTCGGCATGCGCCGGGCGGTCTCCGCTCGTGGCGCCGGAGATGACCAGGGTGCCGCCGGGGCGCAGGGACTTCACCGAGTGCGACCAGGTCGCCGCGCCGACCGTCTCGATCACCGCGTCGACGCGGTGCGGCAGGCGGGCGCCCGGCTCGAAGGCGTCCGCCGCGCCCAGTTCCACGGCCCGCTTGCGCTTGGCCTCGTCGCGGCTGGTGGCGTAGACCCGCAGGCCCGCCGCCTTGCCCAGCGCGATGGCGGCGGTCGCGACCCCGCCGCCCGCGCCCTGCACCAGTACCGAATCCCCGGGGCGGACGCCCGCGTTGGTGAAGAGCATGCGGTACGCGGTCAGCCAGGCCGTCGGAAGGCAGGCGGCCTCCTCGAAGGACAGTTCGGCGGGCTTGCGCAGCACGTTCCAGGCGGGGACGGACACCTGCTCGGCGAAGGTGCCCTGGTAGCGCTCGGTCAGGATCGACCGGGGCTCGTCCGGGCCGACTCCGTGGCCGCTCTGGCCGATCACGGAGTGCAGGACGACCTCGTTGCCGTCCTGGTCGATCCCGGCGGCGTCGCAGCCGAGGATCATCGGGAGGTTCTCTTCGCCGAGGCCGACTCCGCGCAGCGACCACAGGTCGTGGTGGTTGAGGGAGGCGGCCTTGACGTTCACGGTCACCCAGCCGGGCCGGGCCTCGGGCGCGGGGCGTTCGCCCAGCTCAAGGCCGTTCAGCGGCTGGTCACGGTCGATTCGGGCGGCATAGGCAGCGAACATGCCGCGACGCTACCGCTGGGTAGGGCCGGGTTCCAGGGCTTCCGCGACCGGGTTGGTGAGTCCTTCGTCGCACCCGGCCGGTACGCGGGGCGCGGTCCGAGGCGCCTGCGCGCCCGGGCGGCGGTGCCCGCCGGACCGGTCCGGGCGGTCCGGTCCGGCCCGTTCCCGGCCGCCCTGCAGGCCGAGCGGGCGGAGCCCGCCCCTACCGCCGCGCAAAAGACGCAGGCCCGGCCGGATCCGGGAAGGGATCCGGCCGGGCCTGCGCCCGTACCGCTCAGCGAGGCGATCAGACCAGGCGGGCCACGCCGTCGGCCTTCGCCGCGGCGGCCACGGCCGTGGCGACGGCCTCGGCGACGCGCGTGTCGAACGGCGACGGGATCACGTAGTCGGCGGTGAGCTCGTCGTCCGCGACGACGCCGGCGATGGCGTCGGCAGCCGCGATCTTCATGTTCTCGGTGATCCGGGAGGCGCGGACCTTGAAGGCACCCGCGAAGATGCCCGGGAACGCCAGCACGTTGTTGATCTGGTTCGGGAAGTCCGAGCGGCCCGTGGCCACGACCGCCGCGTACTTGTGCGCGACGTCCGGGTGGACCTCCGGGTTCGGGTTCGCCATGGCGAAGACGAAGGCGTTCTTCGCCATCGAGGCCACGGCCTCCTCCGGAACCGTGCCGCCGGAGACGCCGATGAAGACGTCCGCGCCGGCCAGGGCCTGCTCCAGCGAACCGGTCTGGCCGGTCTTGTTGGTCAGGCCCGCGATCTCCGCCTTGACGTCCGTCAGGTCGGTGCGGTCCGCCGAGACGACGCCCTTGCGGTCGGTGACGCAGACGTCGCCGATGCCCGCGTCCACGAGGATCTTCGCGATGGCGATGCCCGCGGCGCCGGCGCCCGCGATCACGGCGCGCAGGTCGCCGAGCGTGCGCCCGGTGAGCTTCGCGGCGTTGCGCATGGCGGCCAGCGTCACGATGGCCGTGCCGTGCTGGTCGTCGTGGAAGATCGGGATGTCGAGGGCCTCCTGGAGGCGGCGCTCGATCTCGAAGCAGCGGGGAGCGGAGATGTCCTCCAGGTTCACGCCGCCGAAGGACGGCGCGAGGCGGATGACCGTCTCGACGATCTCGTCGGTGTCCTTGGTCGCGAGCGCGATCGGAACCGCGTCCACGCCACCGAACTGCTTGAAGAGGATGGCCTTGCCCTCCATCACGGGGAGGGAGGCCTCGGGACCGATGTCACCGAGTCCGAGCACGGCCGTACCGTCGGTGACGACGGCGACCACGTTGGACTTCCAGGTGTACTCGTTCACGAGCTCGGGCTGCTCGGCGATGGCGGTGCACACCTTCGCCACGCCCGGCGTGTAAGCCAGGGACAGGTCGTCCTTGTTGTTGACCGGCACGGTGGCCTGGACGGCCATCTTGCCGCCGCGGTGCAGCGCGAACACCGCGTCCGGGTTGTTGTCCGTCGCGCTGCTGTCACTGTGAGGGTTGACGATCTCCGCTGCCACTTGATGTGACCCCTTAAGTCCTTTGAATCGTTGAGGGTGGCCACTCCTGGTTAAGGGGTGGGCGGGCACCGAGTACGTACTCCGCTTCGACGGTTGGCCCGTCTCCGCGGAGGGGAGGTTCGTACGCGCGGGCGCGCCGCACGCGCGCCCTGAGCCCCGGATGAGGGGTGTAAGGATCTGTTCTACCCGAAGAACGCTCACCCAGACGAGTCGATTCCGCCTCGACTGTAGGCCTTCTGTCCTGCTTTTGGCCAAAAGTCCAAACCTTGATGTCCGACAGGCGAGACAGGCAGAAGAAAGTGCCGGGAAAGTCCCTGGTCACGGCAGTATCTGCGGTATCGACGGCCCTGTCCCGCAGTCCTGTTGGGTCACCCCAGTCGCCCGTTATGCGATTTTGACCTGACGGGCAGCCTGAATGTCTCAGTCCGAATGGCAAGATGCCGTAATCACACAAGGTCGCGACACTCGATGGTGCGTGTCCGACCGCTTCTCGATCCTTTTCCACCAGCCGGAGGAACGAAGCCATGACCGCAAGCACCACCCGTCGTACGACCGCCGCCCGGTCCCGGATCGCCGCGGTCGGCGCGATCGCGGTCGCCGGCGCCCTGGTCCTGACCGGCTGTGGCGACCAGACGGAGGGCTCCTCCGCGACCCCCTCCGGTGGTACGCAGAAGGACAGCTCCGCCCCTCTCTTCTCCGCCCTGCCGAAGAAGATCCAGGACGCCGGTGTCATCAAGGTCGGCACGGACTCCGCCTACGCCCCGATGGAGTTCGTCGAGGGCGGCAAGATCGTCGGTGTCGACCCCGACATCGCCGAGGCGCTCAGCAAGCAGCTCGGTGTGAAGTTCCAGTTCACCGCGGGCACCTTCGACGGCCTGATCACCTCGATCTACACGGGCCGCGAGGA
Organism: Streptomyces sp. NPDC096339; assembly: GCF_044762985.1. Taxonomy (NCBI): domain Bacteria; kingdom Bacillati; phylum Actinomycetota; class Actinomycetes; order Kitasatosporales; family Streptomycetaceae; genus Streptomyces; species Streptomyces sp. NPDC096339. The sequence goes on from NZ_JBIWFI010000019.1 coordinate 108,483, forward strand.
CGCGATCATGTCGTCGATCACCGACAACAAGAAGCGCCAGGAGGGCCTGGACGACAAGGGCCAGAAGATCGGCAAGGGGATCGACTTCGTCGACTACTTCTCCTCCGGTCTCTCGCTCCTCGTCAAGAAGGGCAACCCCGAGGGCATCAAGTCCATGGACGACCTCTGCGGCAAGACCGTGGCCGTCCAGCGCGGCACGATCTACGAGGACACCTTCAAGGCCCAGGCCGAGAAGTGCGGCGACAAGAAGCTCACCATCCAGGCCTTCGACACCGACGCCGAGGCGCAGACCCGCGTCAAGGCCGGCGGCGCCGTCGCCGACCTGAACGACTACCCGGTCGCGGCCTACACGGTGAAGACCTCCGGTGGCGGCAACGACTTCGAGATCGCCGGCCAGCAGAGCGACGTCGGCCTCTTCGGCATCGGCGTGAGCAAGGAGAACACCCAGCTCCGCGACGCCCTCAAGCAGGCCCTCGACGCCGCCATCAAGGACGGCTCGTACGCCAAGGCGCTGGAGAAGTGGAACGTGCAGGACAGCGCGGTCAAGTCCGCGACGATCAACGCCGGCCAGTAGGTCAGTCCCTCGCTCCACGCTCCACTGAAGGGCAGTCATTGTGACTGACAAGATCGAAAAGGGTCCGGCCGATAACCAGCCGGCCGGACCCGGCGCCTCGGGTACCCCGTACGAGGCCATCAAGGCCATCCCGGTGCGGCACTACGGCCGCTGGGTCAGCGGCGTCGTCGTGGTCGCGCTGCTGGGATGGATCGTCTACGCCTTCGCCAACGGCAACGTCATCTGGGCGACGGTCCGCGACAAGCTGTTCGACCCGGCGGTCCTGAGCGGTCTCGGCAACACCGTGATCATCAGCGTCTCGGCCATGGCCCTGGGCCTCGTGCTCGGCATCATCTTCGCGGTGATGCGCCTCTCGAAGAACCCGGTGACGGGCGCCGTCTCCTGGCTCTACATCTGGTTCTTCCGCGGCACCCCGGTGTACGTCCAGCTGCTGGTGTGGTTCAACCTGTCGCTGATCTTCCAGTACATCAACCTCGGTCCGATCTACAAGAACGAGACCGTCGACGTCATGACCCCGTTCATGGTCGCCCTCCTGGGCCTCGGCCTGAACGAGGGCGCCTACATGGCGGAGATCGTCCGGGCCGGCATCCAGTCGGTCGACGAGGGCCAGACCGAGGCCGCCCACGCGCTCGGCATGCCGCAGTCGAAGACCATGCGCCGGATCGTGCTCCCGCAGGCGATGCGCGTGATCATCCCGCCCACGGGCAACGAGTTCATCAACATGCTGAAGACCTCCTCCCTGGTCTCGGCGGTGCAGTACACCGAACTCCTGCGGGCCTCGTCGAACATCGGCAACACGGCCGGTGCCATCATGGAGATGCTGTTCGTGGCCTCCTTCTGGTACCTGGCCCTGACCAGTGTGTTCAGCGTCGGCCAGTACTACCTGGAGCGCCGCTTCGCCCGTGGTTCCACGCGGAACCTGCCGCCGACGCCGTTCCAGCGTCTGAAGGCCAACCTGAACATGTTCCGCCGTACGGAGGTCGCGCGATGACCGCTCAGCCGATGGTCAAGGCCGAGGGCGTCCACAAGTCGTACGGCGCCGCCCACATCCTCCGCGGGATCGACCTGGAAGTCGCCCCCCGAGAGGTGTTCTGCCTGGTCGGCCCGTCCGGCTCCGGCAAGTCGACCTTCCTGCGGTGCATCAACCACCTGGAGCGCATCAACGCCGGCCGGCTCTCGGTCGACGGCCAGCTGGTGGGGTACAAGCAGAAGGGCGACAAGCTCTACGAGCTGAAGGACAGCGAGGTCGCGGCCCAGCGCCGGGACATCGGCATGGTCTTCCAGCGCTTCAACCTCTTCCCGCACATGACGGCCATAGAGAACGTCATGGAAGCCCCGGTCATGGTCAAGGGCGAGTCCAAGGCGGTGGCGCGCGAGCGCGCCGTGCGCCTCCTGGACCGCGTGGGCCTCGGAGACAAGGGCGGGAACTACCCCTCCCAGCTCTCCGGCGGTCAGCAGCAGCGCGTGGCGATCGCCCGCGCGCTGGCCATGGAGCCGAAGCTGATGCTCTTCGACGAGCCCACCTCGGCGCTCGACCCGGAGCTGGTGGGTGACGTCCTGGACGTCATGCGGGACCTGGCCGAGTCGGGCATGACCATGATCGTGGTCACGCACGAGATGGGCTTCGCCCGCGAGGTCGGCGACAACCTCGTCTTCATGGACGGCGGCGTCGTCGTGGAGTCCGGCAACCCGCGCGACGTGCTGGGTAACCCGCAGCACGACCGCACCAAGGCGTTCCTCTCCAAGGTGCTCTAGTCGCACGAGGTCATGCGTGAGGGGCGGTACGGGATCCCGTACCGCCCCTTTGCGCTGCCACCGGAAATTACTGCTTCAGCCCTAGGACCAGCGCGTCCGAGGGGGAGCGCCAGACCGCACGGGCCTCCGCGAACCCGGCGTCGAGCAGCGTGCGCACGTGCCAGGCCTCGGGCGGGGTGTCGCCGTCGGCGTGCTCCCCGTAGATCGCGAAGCGCCGCTTCACCGGCTCGGCCAGCAGCGGGTCCGCCGCAGCCAGGGCCCACCACTCGCGCCAGTCCGCCACCCCGGCCGCCTTGGCCCCGTCCATGACGGCGTGCCGGTGGGCGTGCTCGGCGGCGTCGATGCGCGGGGTGGCCGGGTCGGGCATGTGGTCGGCGTTCATGAACACCCCGCCCGGGGCCACCAGCGGCGCGAGCTGCCCGTAGAGGACGGCGAGGTCCTCGCTGTGCAGCCAGTGCAGGGCGGTGGCCGTCAGGACCGCGTCGTACGTCTCGTGGGGGAGCGCGGCACGCCAGTCGGGGTCCTTGAGGTCGGCTGTCACGAAGGTGACGCGGGGGTCGCCGGCGAAGTGGCCCCCGGCGATCGTCAACAGCGCCGGGTCGAGATCGACGCCCGTACTGGTGGCTCCCGGGAACCGCTTGAGGACGCGGTCCGTAATACTTCCCGTACCGCACGCGAGATCCAGTACCCGGGGGGTGGGACCGACCAGTGCCTCGACCATGTCCAGCATCACCCGGAACCGCTCCTCGCGGTCGGGCATGTACCACTCCTGCTGCCGGTCCCAGCTGTCCTGCCAGGCCTGCCAGTACCCGGTGGTGGCGTCGGTCGTCGTCGCCGTAGCCGCCGCATCAGCCGTTTCAACCATCACGAACCCCTCCGTACGTAATACCCTCGAAGGCGTCTCAGCCGTTACCGAGACACTAATCCGCATCCGTAAGGACTACAAGTGGAACTGGCCCATTACTCGGACTTCGCCGTGCGCCTGGTCAACACCGAGGAGCCGGCCCGCAACAAGGACTCGCTCACCTCGGTGGACGCCGTCCGCGCCCTGTTCGGCGCCAGCCAGCAGATGGCCCGCCGCGTCACCGACACCGACGTGACCCGCTTCCGCAACGTCCGCGCCCGGCTGCGCGCCGTCTTCGAGGCCGCCGACGGCGGCGACCACGTCCTCGCCGTCGACCTCCTGAACTCCCTGCTCATGGAGTTCCCCGTCAGCCCCCAGGTCTCCGGCCACGAGACCCTCGACGAGACCGGACGCCCCGACTGGCACATCCACCTCGCCGACCACCCCTCGAACGCGTCGGCCGGCTACGCCGCCATCGCCTCCTTCGGGCTGGCCTTCCACCTCACCGCGCACGGCCCCGAGCGCCTGGGCCTCTGCCAGGCCGCGCCCTGCCGCAACGCCTACCTCGACACCTCCACCAACCGCTCCCGGCGCTACTGCTCCGACCGCTGCGCCACCCGCGCCAACGTCGCCGCCTACCGCGCCCGCAAGCGCCTGGAGGCCGAGGCGTCCGCCCGCAGCGGCCGCAGCGCCGAGACCGCCCAGGAAAGCCACGCCCTCAGCGAGCGCTGACCCTCCTCGCGCGCCCGCAGCCGCAGGACCGCCGTCGCCAGCACCAGCTCGTCGGGCACCGGCCCGTAGACGGTGCTGTCGCCGGTCTCGTTGTACGGGTTGTCCCCCAGCACCCACCAGCAGCCGCCCGGCCGCCGCTCCGCCGCCCGCTTGACCACCAGCAGGTCCTGCTGGAAGGGGTGGCGCAACACGACCACCGCACCCGGCCGCACCCGGGCCCCGTAACGGACCAGCAGCTGGTCGCCGCTGAGCAGCGTCGGCACCATCGACGCCCCCGTCACCTCGACCAACCCGAACTGCTTCCGCGGGCGTCTGTTCTCCACCATCCGAGTCCTCCTCGTCACACCCGCATGCTGCCGCACGGCCCCGTACGTTCGCTCACCGGTCCGGCCGAGCACCTGGACTTTTGTCCTAAGCCCATGGGGGCGCCCGCGAAATCCGGTTCTCCAGCGAGTAATCTCCCCCTTGAGAAGACGATCACGAGGAGGACACACTCCATGCTTTCCCGCCTCTTCGCCCCCAAGGCGAAGGTCTCCGCCCACTGCGACCTGCCGTGTGGCGTGTACGACCCTGCCCAGGCCCGCATCGAGGCCGAGTCCGTCAAGGCCGTGCAGGAGAAGTACCAGGCCAACGACGACGCCGACTTCCGCGCGCGCGCCATCACCATCAAGGAGCAGCGCGCCGAGCTCGCGAAGCACCACGTCTCGGTGCTGTGGAGCGACTACTTCAAGCCCCCGCACTTCGAGAAGTACCCGCAGCTGCACACCCTGGTCAACGACACCCTGAAGGCCCTCTCGGCCGCCAAGGCGTCGAACGACCCGGCGACCGGCGCGAAGGCCCTTGAGCTCATCGCCGAGATCGACCGCATCTTCTGGGAGACCAAGGCCGCCTGATCCGGCGCCTTGTGCACCCCGTGCACCTTGCGCGCCGCTGCCAGGCGCGCATGCGAGAACGGCCCGACTGCCTGCGTGGCAGCCGGGCCGTTCTCGTGCTCCTCGATGTCCGCGCCGTTGTCGCCGGCGCGTCCGCTCACTCGTCGGCGTCGTCGTCCTCGTCGTCCAGACGGGCCAGCCAGGTCGCCAGGCGCTCCACCGGGACCTCGAAGTCCGGGTTGAGGTCGACGAACGTGCGCAGCTGCTCGGCGAGCCACTCGAAGGTGACCTCCTCCTCGCCGCGCCGCTTCTCCAGCTCCTCGATGCCGCGATCGGTGAAGTACAAGTCGGGCTCCGTGTCCAGGGGGGTGTTTCCCGCCAGGATAAGCCGCCTCTCGGCAGGGACCTCCCGCCGGCCGCGGCCCCGGGTCTAGCCTGGACGCCTCATACGAGCGGGGGGCGCGGATGACGGACGGGCGCACGGGCGGGTCCGGACGCGCCTACGAGCTCCTGGAGCCCCTGGTTCTGGCCGCGACCGTACGCGTCCACGCGCCGCCGGACGGGTATGGAACCCCTGGGCCCGCGGCCACCTGGGGGAGCGGCTTCTTCATCGCCCCCGGCTGGGTCCTGACGTGCGCGCACGTGGTCGGCGAAGGGGGTGGGGCTACCATGCGCATCACCGGGCGCGAGGTCGGCATCACCTTCTCCTCCGGGGGCGGCGGCGCCGGCTGGACCGTCGTCGGGCGCGTGGAACGCGTACTGCCCGACCGGCTGGAGGAACGGCGTCCCGCCCGGGGCGCCCTGTGGGACCTGCCCGACCTGGCCCTGGTGAAGGTGCTCTCGCCCGTCTCCCACGCCTGCGTCTGGCTGACCGACCGCTCCAGGCCCCGCTTCGACGAGGCCGCCTACTTCGGCTGCACCGAGGACCTCGGCACCCCCGAGATCACCGGGCGCACCACCCGGCTCCTCGGCGTCGCGGGCAACGGCGCCGCGATCCGGCTCGGCGACGACGACGAGATCGAGCCCGGAATGTCCGGCGGGCCCGTGGTCGACCTCGCCCGCGGCGAGGTCGTCGGCGTGGTCAAGGCCCGCCGGCACACCGGTGGCGGCGGACTCGCCGTGTCCGTGGTGCAGCTGAGGACCCTGCCGGCGGGCGGGGACGGACAGACCGGGCTCTACCACCGCGTGATGCAGGCCCACGACCGCCACCACTACGACGAGCACCTCAGCGACCTCGACACCCGCCGGACCTGGACCGACGTGCAGGACGAGCTCGCCGCGCCGGACGGCGACCCGTACGGCGGGCGCGGCCGGCTCGCCCCCGGCGAGCGCACCACGCTGTTCGGGCTGCTCGCCGAACTGCCCCCGCCGGGCTCCTCCGAGACCGTACGCGCCCTCGTCGAGGCGGCCCGCGGGGAGGAACCGGACCCGCACCCGCCCGCCCCGCTCGGCTGGCGCGACGGGATCGGCATGCTGTACGACCCGCCGAGCGGGCGCGGCGAGGCCGAGGCGATGCTCCGCTACGCCACCGACGTGAGCGTGGCCGACCACCGCGAGCCGTCCTCCTCCCCCGCCTCCGCCGCCGCCTCCTCCGCTTCCTCCGGCGCGGACGAGGCACTGTGGGAGTGGACCCGGGCCGCCGCCGTGCGGCTGTGGCGCCCCCAGCGCCGCGAACTGGGCGAACGCAGGGAACGGGGCCTGCTGGACCGAGCGGAGCGGCTGCACGCGTTGGCCGGGCGGGTGGTGCGCGGCCCCGAGGCCCGTCGGCCGGACGACCTGCCCGCCGGGGCCTCGGCCCTGTTGGAGCTGTGGGCGCACGCCTGGGAGACCGACGTCTACGACTGGCGGGTCTCGGTGCTCGCCGGCCCCGCGCACCCGGGACGGCTGACCCCGGTGGACTCGGGCGTACGGGCCGTGATGCGCGAGCTGCCCGAGGTGCTGCGGGCCCCGCTCGCCGAGGCCTTCCGGCGGGCGGACACGGACGAGGCGGCCGCCATGCTCGAAGTCGCCGTCGACCCCGAGCTGTTCGGCGCCGCGGTGGACGACTGGAGGCTGGTGGGCGGCCTGCCCGTGGGGGTGCAGCGGCCGGTCGTCTTCCGGTGGGCGGCCGGCAGCCGGGCACCCGTGCCCGCGGCCGCCGCCCGGTGGGTCAGGGTGCAGGCGGGACCGGTCCTGGACGAACGGGCCGACTGCGTGCGCGGCCGCCCCCGCAGCCCGTCGCCGCTGTGGCTGGCCGCGCTCCCCGACAACACCGTGCCCGTGCACTGCCGGGCCCCCGAGCGGGAACCCGCCCTCGGCTCGCTGCACGCCGTACGGGACGCCGGCTACGGGGTCGTGATGCTCCGGCGGCCCCCCGCCGACCCGGCGGCGCCGTGCGCGCCGTACCACCGCGGGCAGCGGGAGGAACTGGGCGACGCCCTGCGGGGCGAGGCGCTGCCAAGACGCCTGCAAATCCTGCGCAGGCGGATGTACGAGGCGGATCCCGACGCCTACTGGGCCGCGGGATCGGGACTGGTGTGGGAGGACCCGGCGCGGCCGCTGCCGGACGACGAGCCTCTGCAAGGCGATCTGTGACGGCGCGGCGGATTCGAAGAGGGAGCGTCCTTGACTTCTTCCCCTCCCTGAGAGGAGGGGATTCCCACCATCGCGGGTGGGGTTTCCTGCTTCACCACGAACCGCCCCAATCGAGAGGAGGACTCCCATTGAGGTCTTGCGCCCGTTCCACAGGCGGACACCGCCGGCCCGGCGGCCAGAAGATTGATTGCCGCGTTCTCGTCCCGGTTGTGGGTCGTCCCGCAGTTGCCGCACGTCCATTCACGTACGTTCAGGGGCATCGCTTCGGCGATTGCCCCGCAGGCCGAGCAGAGCTTGGAGCTGGGGAACCACCGGTCCACGGTGATCAGATCCCGTCCGTACCAGGCCGCCTTGTAATTCAGTATGCTGCGCAGCTCGCGCCAGGCCGCGTCGGTGGTGGCACGGGCGAGTTTCTGGTTCTTCAACATGTTGCGGACCGTGAGATCCTCGATCACGAGCGTTTGGTTTGCGCGCACGAGTCGAGTGGTCAGCTGGTGCAGGTGGTCTCTGCGGCGGTCGGCGATCCGGGCGTGGATCCTCGCCACTTTGGTGCGGGCCTTGGCCCGGTTGTTGCTGCTCTTCTCTTTCCGGGACAAGGCTCGGTGCGCACGTACCAGCCGCGCTCGATCCCTTCGTTCATGCTTCGGGTTGGCGACCTTCTCTCCGGTGGAGAGGGTGACCAGGGACGTGAGTCCGGCATCGATTCCGACAGCCGCGGTGGTGACCGGCGTCGGGGTGGGGATGTCCGTGCACAGCAGGGACGCGAACCGGCGGCCCGCGCTGTCACGGGAGACCGTGACCGTGCTCGGCTCCACGCCCTCGGGCAGCGGACGCGACCAGACGACGTGAAGTGGCTCCGCCATCTTCGCCAGTGTCAGTCGGCCATCGGCATAGCGGAACGCACTGCGTGTGTACTCGGCCGAGGCGCCGGACTTCCGCTTCGACTTGAAGCGGGGGTACTGCGACCGCTTCTCCCAGAACCCCACGAATGCTGCCTGCACATGGCGCAGTGCCTGTTGCAGTGGCACCGACGACACCTCAGCCAGACAGGACAGCTCCTCGGTCCGCTTCCAGGAGGTGAGCATCGCCGACGTCTGCCCGTAGCCCACCCGCTCCTTGCGGGTCGTCCATGCCTCGGATCTCGCTGCGAGGGCCGGGTTGTAGACCTTTCGTACGCACCCGAACGTCCGCGACAGCTCGGCCGCCTGCGCATCAGTCGGATGGAAGCGGTACTTGAACGCCCGCTTCACAGACGCAGAATCCCCCACGCACCGGACGCCAGGACTGGTCACGAGTCGAACACAAGCCAGGGTCAGTGCATCACAGTGCGTTTCCTCCCCGGCTGACGCCGAGGGCTTCCACTCGAGGAGAATCAGGATGAACGACGAGTGGCTCATCTACCGCGGTGTCGGCGAACCCCACGACGGCATCGACGCACTGCCCGACCCGCCGCCGTGGCGGGACTTCGACGGCGCCCCCGCCGGCGAACCGGAGGGCCCGGAAGGACCGGACGGCGCGGCGCCCCCGGCGGCCCGGGCGGCCGACGGGGCCATTGCGCGGCGGCTCGGGGCGCACCGGCAGGCCGCCGAGCTGCACCGGCCCGAGCCCGAGGAACTGGAGGCCATCAACGCCGCGTTGTACCTGCGCCGGCCCCTGCTCGTCACGGGCTTCCCCGGCACCGGCAAGTCCACGCTCGCGCACGCCGTGGCCCACGAGCTGAAGCTCGGCCGGGTGCTGCGCTGGCCGGTGGTCTCGCGGACCGTGCTCCAGGACGGGCTGTACCGCTACGACGCCCTCGCACGCCTCCAGGACGTACAGATCGCGGCGAGCGGAGGCCCCCGGGGCGGCGGTGGGGACGGCGGCCCCGGCGGCGTGCCCGGGATCGGGAAGTACATCCGGCTCGGCCCGCTGGGGACGGCCCTGCTGCCCACCGAGCGGCCCCGCGTGCTGCTGATCGACGAGCTCGACAAGAGCGACATCGACCTGCCGAACGACCTGCTCAACGTGTTGGAGGAAGGCGAGTTCGCCCTCCCCGAGCTGGAACGGGTCGCCGACACCGAGCCCGAGGTGCGGGTCCTGACCGACGACGGGGCGAAGGTGACCGTCCGCGGCGGCCGCGTGCGGTGCCGGGCCTTCCCCTTCATCATCCTGACCAGCAACGGCGAGCGGGACTTCCCGGCCGCCCTGCTGCGCCGCTGCATCCAGCTGAAGCTCGGCCAGCCCGGCGAGAAACGGCTCGCCACCATGGTCCGCGCCCACCTCGGCGAGGAGGCCGCCCGGTCGGGGGCCGACCTGATCAGGGAGTTCCTCAGCCGCTCCCAGTCGGAACTGGTCGCCGCGGACCAACTACTCAACGCCGTCTACCTCACGCACTACGCCGCCCCGCCCACCCGGGAGGACCTCGCGGACCTGCTCATCCAGCGCCTCGACCGCCCGAGGTGACCGGCCGTGCCCGAGCCTGATCCAGCCGTCCCCGAGCCGGCCGTCCCCGAGCCGGCCGCCGGTATTCGCGAACTGGCCGCGCTGCTGAGCGCGGCCGGGCTCGACCCGTCCCCCGAGGAGATCGCCGACGCGCTGTGGCTCGCCGGGCGGATCCGGCGGCCGGGCCGGCAGACCGAGGCGTCCCCCGGGCGGATGCCCGCTCCCGGGACCGAGGGGGAAGCCGAACCGGTCAGGCCGCCCCCGACGGAGCCCGAACGGCCCGAGCCGGAAGCGGAGGAGCAGGTCAGGCTCTACGCCCCCGGATCCCGTCCGCCCGCCGAAACGGAAGCGCAGGGCACGGAGTTCCCCGGGCAGTCCGCCGTGCCCGTACGGGTGCCGGGCGCGGCCGCGCTGCCCCGCATCCTCGACATCCAGCGGGCCCTGCGCGCACTCCAGCGCCACCGGCCGCCCGCCCCGCCCACCCGCAGGGTGCTCGACGAACCCGCCACCGCCGAAGCCAGCGCACGCGCCCTCGGACTGGTCATCCCCGTGCTCAGGCCGGAGAGCCGGCGCGAGGCGACCGTACGGCTGGTGATGGACGCGTCGCCGTCGATGGCCGTCTGGCAGGAAATGTTCGAGGAACTGCGCTCCGTCTGCGAGCGGCTGGGCGCCTTCCGGGACGTCCAGGTGCACTACCTGCACCGGCTCGACGACGGCACGGTGGTGCTCGGCCGCGGCCCCGTCGCGGGAGCCGGAGCCCGCTCCGCGGACCAGTTGCGCGACCCGACCGGACGGGCCCTGACCATGGTGGTCTCCGACTGCGCCGGACCGATGTGGCGCGAGGGCTCCGCGCAGCGACTCCTGCACCGGTGGGCCGAATGCACCCCGTGCGTGGTCGTACAGCCGCTGCCGCAGCGGCTCTGGGGGCGCAGCTGGCTGCCGACCGAGCGGGGCACGCTCGCCCGGGTCGAGGGAGGCGGCGGGAAACTGCGGTTCCGTCCGGACCGGCCGCCGCTGCCCGGACGCCGCACCGGAGGGCTGACCGTGCCCGTGCTGCCGCCGAGCGCCACCGCCCTCGGGGCGTGGGCCCGCCTCGTCGCCGGGCTGGGCAGCGGACCGGTACCGGCCGAGGTCGGCCGGGTACTGGCCGACCACCCCGGCGCGCCCCCGCCGCCGCCCAGGGCCGCCCGGCCGCCGCGCGAACTGGTGGCCCGCTTCCGCTCCTCGGCCGCGCCCCGGGCCGTACAACTCGCCGTGTACCTTTCGGCGGCCCCGCTCACCCTGCCCGTGATGCGGCTCGTCCAGCGCACGATGCTGCCCGACTCGGAACCCTCCGACCTCGCGGAGGTGCTGCTCAGCGGGCTGCTGCGGCGCACCGGGCCGACCGCCGGGCAGTGGTACGAGTACGTGCCGGGAGTGCAGGACGTACTGCTGGGCCCACTGGGGCGGGACGAGGCCGCGCTGGTGCTCAAGCACTGCTCGGAGTACGTGCTCGCGCACTTCGGGCGGGGCGTACGGAACTTCCCCGCGCTCGCCGTCTCCCAGCTCACCGGGGCACAGGCGCCGCCGGCCGCCGAAGCCCCGGCGGACGGCGCCGCCGGGGAGCGGCCCGGGCGGCTCCCGCAGGCCTTCGCCGAGGTCTCCGCGAAGGTCGTACGGCGCTACCTGCCCGGCATCCCGGGGGACGAGCCGGGGGAGGGCCCGCCGGTCCTGGAGCCGCTGCCGCCACCGGTACGGGCACGGGCCGTACGGGCCGCCCGCGCCCGGCTCGCCGACGGGGAGGCGGACGGGGACCCGCGCGTGCTCTACGAGGCCGTGGCCGTGCTGCGGCGGGCGGTCGCCGCCCCGCCCGGCCCCGGGGACCCGCCCGAGGAGGCCGAGACCGAGCTCGCCGGGGCGCTGCTGCGGCTGTGGACCGCCCAGCGGGACCCGGAGCTGCTCACCGAGGCCGAGCGGGCCCTGACAGGCCTGCGGACCCCGCTCGCGCGGGCCGTCCGGGGCCGGGTGCTGTACGAGAGGGCCCTGGCCGCCGTACCCGACGGGGAGCTGCTGGAGGCCGCCGACCGGGAGTTCGCCGCGGCCGGCGCCGCGGCGGGGGACCCGCGGCTACGCCGGGACTGCGCCGTCCGGCGGGCCGACACCCTGATCCGGCTGAGTACCCTGCGCGAGGACCCGGCGGCCCTGCGCGAGGCCCGCGCCGCCCTCGAACCCCTGGCGGGCGCCACCCCCGGCCCCAGCCCGGTCTTCGTCCCGCACCCCGAGCTGCAACTGGCCCTCGGCCGCGTCCTGCTGGCACTGCTGCCCCACACCCCGGCCCAGGCCGACCGCACGCCCCTGGCCGAGGAGGCCGCGGCCCGCCTGGCCACGGCCCTGACCGCCCTCCTCACGGGCTCCGACACCGCGCGGGTGGCGGGCGTACGGGTCGAGCTGGCAGGGGCACTGCGGTACCTGCCCTGGCGGCTGGGCGAGGCGGCCGGGCAGCTGGCGACCGCGCTGGAGGAGGCCGGCGGGGATGCGGAGCTGCGGGTGGCCGCCCTGGTGTGCCAGGCCCGGCTGCACCGGGCTCGGTACGCACGGGACGCGGACCCGGCGGCACTGGAGGACGCGGCCGAGTCCTACGGCCGGGCCCGGCGGCTGATCCCCCGCGACGCGGAGGCCTTCGCGGAACTGCTGCCCGAGTGGGGCGACGTACTCCTGGAACGGGCGCGGGCCGCCGACGGGCGGCGGTTCACCGGCGCGGCCGTGCGCGTACTGCGCGACAGCCGGTCGGCGGTCCCGCAGTCCGACCCCGGGGCCGCGCACCGGCTGCGGCGCCTGGCCACCGGACTGCGGCTGCGCCACGCGTACGAGGGCGACGCGGTCGACCTGCTGGAGGCGGAACACCTGCTGGAACTGGCCGCCCGGCAGAGCCGGGGCCCCCTCGACCGGGCCCGGGCCCTGCGGGACCACGGCGACGTACAGCAGGAGATCCACGCCCACACCCGGGCCGTGGACCGCCTCGACCGGGCGGCGGACTCCTACCGGCGGGCCTGGCGGGCGGCCCTGGAGGCCGACCGGGCCGACCGGGCCGACCGGTCGGAGCGAGAGGAACACGAGGAACACGAGGAACGCGCGGGCGCCGCCCTCCGCCTGGCGGCCCGCGTACAGGAACTGCGCGGCGAGGTACTGGAGCGGTTGGCCCGCCCCCGGGCGGCCCTCGACGCGTACCGCTCCGCACTGGACCTGTGGACGCGGCTCGGCCCGGACGCCGACGAGCAGCGGCGCGAGTCCCTGCGCGCCCGCACGCGCGCCCTCGAAGCGGACCTCTGAGCAGTTTCCGCACGCCGGAGGAGGGGAAAGGGCAGTGGACCATCGAAGGCGCAGGAATCCGAAGGAACAAGGGGACGGGCAGCCCATGGTGACTCAGCATCAGGAAGCGGTCGCGCGCCGCGAGTGCTCCGGAAGGCTGCCGGACCTCTCCGGGCTGGACCTGGCCGCGCTGCGCGGGATCGACGACTCCGTGCTCGCCCACGTGATCGAGGGCATGGTCGAGCGCGTGACCCACCCGGCGGAGATCCTGAACGCCTTCGACGACCCGACCCCGCCGTAGGCCCTGGGGCCTGTCGTCGCATTCCCGTGTGCCCCGCGACCGACGACGGGAGTTCGACGACAGACCCCAGGCGCGGGATCCCGCCGAGGGTTGACCACTTTCCGCCGTTAGCCGGTACCTGCCGGGGGGCAGGGATGGACCGTCCGCAGCGGGGAGGTGCAGCGATGAGCCGAACGACCACGATCGACCCCTCCCCGCCAGCCGCTGCCTGGACCCCGCCGGCGGTCGAGGCGCGGAGCCCCGGGGCGAGGGCCGGCTCGTGAGCGCCGTTCCCGCCGCCTTCCACGTCCCCTCCCGCACGCTGCGGGCCCTCGCCTCCACCGAGCCCAGCGCCGACGGCACCCGGCTGGTGCGCGACGTACGGCGCTCCAAGCGGCTGCTCCTGCTGCGCGCGGTCCTCGACGCGGCCCCCGGCGGCCGCTCCGGGGCGGCCGCCGACCACTGGGCCCTGCTGGAGGAGGCCGAGCGCCGCGACCCGGACGCGGTGCGCGACGTACTGCACTACCCGGCCACCGGGGTCTGGGCCGAGGAGACCCTGCGCCGCCTGCACGCCCCCTCCGGGCCCCCGGCCGACCTCGGCCACCTCGGGGCCCTCGCCGTCGCCGCCGCCCTGCGCGCCCGGATCGTCTTCACCCACACCCTGCGGCCCCTGCACGGCCGGCTCGTCCTGCCCACCCTCGGGCTGCTGCGCCCGGACCGCCCCGGCCCGCTCGCGCTCACCGAGCGCTCCTGGGACCCCGAGGACCCCGCCACCCTGCCCCTGCACGCCCTCCCCGGCGGCCGCACCGCCCTGGACGACCTCGACCCCTACCGGGCACCCGGCCCCGCCCGCCCCGCACCCGTCCGGCCCGCCCGCCGTCTCACACCCCGGGGCCACAAGCGCTGGGACACCCAGTGGACCGGCGCACTCACCCTCCTCCAGCGCTACGACACCACCCGCGCCCAGGAGACCGTCCAACTGCTGCGCTCCGTCGTACCGCTGGGCGGCGGCTCCCGGTCCAGCGGCGCCACCCTCCCCGCCGCCGCGGGCTCCGTCCTGGCCCGCGCCCAGGCCCCGCCCGCACTGGCCGCCACCCTCGTCCACGAGGTGCAGCACGGCAAACTGACCGCCCTCACCGACGTCCTGACCCTGCACACCGCCGACCGCACGCCCCGCCACTGGGCGCCCTGGCGCAGCGACCCCCGCCCGCTGGAGGGACTCCTCCACGGCACCTACGCGCACCTCGCCCTCGCCGGGTACTGGCAGCACGCCGCCCTCTACGGGGCCCGCGGCGCCTGGGCCCAGCACGCCCGGATCCGCGCGCAGGTGGCCGCCGTACTGCCCGTACTGTGCTCGCACGAGCGACTGACCCCCGCCGGAAGGGAGTTCACGGAGGCGATGGCCGCCGCCGAACGGGCCATGGACGAACTCCCGCCCCCCGGCGACCAGCACACGGCTGCCCGCCGCGCCGTCGACCGCGAACGCCGCGCCTGGTGCCGGGAACACCCCGAACTCGCGGCGTTCGTACGAGGTTGACGGACCGTCCGCTGCGGTAGGTTTCAACCCCGTCCACTGCCACTGCCCGGATTCCAGGGAGACGGCCGTATGACCACCGGTACTCGGCAGGAGCAGGGCCCGGCCACCGGCCCGCAGCGCTTCGTCATCAGCTTCGCGGGCTTCAACCGCCCCTGGGCCGTGTGGATCGCCCACCGCCTGGAGGAGCACGGCCACCGCGTGTCCCTCCAGCGCTGGGACCCGCAGAACAGCACCGGCCTCGACCAGGCCCTCGACGACCTCGCCCGCTCCGGCAGCAGGGTCCTCCTCGTCCTGTCCGAGCGGTACTTCTCCGCCGGCACCCGCACCGACGAGGAGTGGAACACCGCCCTGCGCAGGGTCACCGACGACCACCCCGACCGGTTCGCGGCGGTCTGCCTCACCGACGCGCCGCTGCCCAGCGCCGTGGCCGTGCTGGAGAAGACCGACCTGTGGGGCCTGGACGCCTACGAGGCCGAGTACCGCGTGCTGCGCCGCCTGGAACTGCCCACCGAACGGATCGGCACCGAGACCGGCCGGCGCGGCCCCCGCTTCCCCAACGACCCGCCGGAGATCTGGGGCCGCGTCCCGCGCCGCAACCCCCGCTTCACCGGCCGCAACGACGTCATCGGCACCCTGCGCGAAGCCCTCGCCGAGGCCCCGCCCGGCGCGTCCACCGTCACCCTCCTCGGGCTCTCCGGCGTCGGCAAGACCCAGGTCGCCACCGAGTACGCCTACCGGTTCGCCTCCGAGTACGACGTCGTGTGGTGGGTCCCCGCGGAAGACCGGCCCACCCTGCGCGAACGCCTCGCCGACCTGGCCCCCGCCCTCGGGCTGCCGCGCGGCGCGGGCAGCTACGGCGAGCAGATCCGGGCCGTACTGGAGGCGCTGCGGCGCGGATCCCCGTACAGCCGCTGGCTGATGGTCTTCGACGGCTGCGACAACCCCGACGACCTCATCGACCTGCTGCCCTCCGGCGCGGGCGACGTCATCATCACCTCCCGCAACCGCGAATGGGCCACCCGGCACACCAGCCTCGTCGAAGTCCCGCTATACGCCCGGCCCGAGTCCGTCACCTTCATCCGCCGCCGGGCCCGCCGCCTCACCACCGACGAGGCCGACCAGCTCGCCGAAGCGCTGGAGGACTACCCCCTCGCCCTCGACCAGACCGCCGGCTGGCTCGCCGACTCCCCGCTGACCGTCGGCGACTACCTGGCGCTGCTCCAGCGCCGGCTGGACTCACGCGAGGCCGTCACCGTCTCCGACGACTATCCGCTGCCCTTCCCCACCGCGCTGGCGATACTGCTCAACAACGTACGGGAGAACTTCCCCGACGCCCTCGCCCTGCTGAGGCTGTTCGTCTTCTTCGCCCCCGGGCCGGTGCCGCTGCGGCTGCTGCGCGAATTCCCCGCCGACGACGTGCCCGAACAGCTCGCGGGGCTGATCAACGACCAGATCCGGTGGAACGCCGCGCTCAACAAGCTCGTCCAGTTCTCCGTCGTCCGCCTGGAGTACTCGGACCTGTCCGTCGACGAGGGCGGCGGCGGCCTGGAAACCGTACAGCTGCACCGCATGGTCCACGGCATCGTCCGCGAGAACCTCTCGGACGAGGAGGCCGAACCGCTCTCCCGCGCCGTCCGCCAGGTCCTCACCGCGGCCGACCCCGGCCGGCCCTCCGACTCCCGGCTCTGGCCCCGGTACGCCGAACTCATCCCGCACCTGGGCCCCTCCGGCGTCGTCACCAGCACCAACCCGCGCATCCAGACCTTCCTGCTGCACTGCCTGCGCTACCTCATCCTCGCCGGGGAGTACCGCACCTGCCTGAGACTGTCCGAGGAGACCGACCAGGTCTGGCGGACCATGCTGGGCGAGGACCACCCCAAGGTCCGCGAGCTCAGCTACCACTACGGCGGAGCCCTGCGGAACCTCGGCCTGTTCCGGCGCGCCGAGATCCTCACCCGGGCCCGCTCCGCCGAACTCACCGAGGAGCGAGGCGACCGCGACCTGGAGACCCTGCGCGCCAGCAGCTCGTACGGCGGGGTCCTGCTCTGCATCGCCAAGTTCGAGCCGGCCCGGGAGATCTTCGAGCACTGCCTGAACACCTACCGCGAACTGCTCGGCGAGGACGACTCCACCACCCTGGCCGCCCAGAACAACCTCGCCGCCACCTACCGGCTCCTCGGCCGCTACCAGGACTCCTACGACCTCGACCTGGACACCCTGCGCCGCCGTGAACGCGTCCTGAAGGCCCACCACATCTCCACCCTGTCCTCGGGCATCGCCTGCGCGATGGGGTTGCGGCTGATGGGCCGCTACCGGGAGGCGCAGACCCGCCAGGAACAGGGCCTCAAGGTCAACACCCAGGTACTCGGCCTCGACCATCCGCAGACCCTGCGGGCCGAGCACAACCTCGGCCTGTGCCTGCGCCGCTCCGGGGACATCGCCGGCGCGGGCCAGCGGCTGCGGATCGTGTGGGAGCGGGCCACGCGCGTATTCGGCGTCGACTACCCGTGGACGCTGATGGTGGCCTCCGACTACGCGACGTACCTGCGGGAGTACGGGGACATCGGCGAGGCCCGCCGGATCTCCGAGGACGTGGTCCGCGGCTACCAGTCGCAACTCGGCCTCGCCCACCCGTACAGCATCGGCACCGTCGGCAACCTGGGCCTGATCCTGCGCGCCCAGGGCGAACGGGCGGAGGCCCTCTCCCTCGCCGAGCAGGCGCTGGTCGGCATGAGGGGCGCGCTCGGCGACCGCCACCCGTGGACGCTGGGCTGCGCGCTCAACGCCACCGGGCACCGCAACATCACCGGGCACCGGGAGGACGCGCTGTCCCTGAGCCGGGAGACCCTGCGGGGCGCGGAGGAGGTCCTCGGCCCGGACCACCCGATGACGCTGAGCGCGCAGATCGCCCTGGCGGCTGACCTGCGGTCGGTACGGGAGGACGAGGAGGCGGGCAAGCACGAGGACGCGGGCATCAAGGCGCTGACCCGCACCCTGGGCGCCCAGCACGTCCACACGATCTCCGCGAAGCAACGAGTCCGCCCGTACTGGGACTTCGAGCCCCAGCCGTAGGGGCTCCGGCGGCGTTCCCGAAGACGCTCAGACGCGACACGCGCTCCCACTGGCCGTCGGAGCCGGAGCCGGAGCCGGAGCCGGAGCGGGCGCGGGGGCCGGCAGGCGGTCCCGGTCCGCCCGGCCGGCAGGCAGGACGGGCACCGGGCCCGGGGCCGGTTCAGGAGTCGGAGCCGGCTTGTCGGGACCGGAGAACACGCAGCCCGGCATGCGCGGGGCGGCGAACGCGCTCGTGGGAAGCAGCGCGCCGCCCGCGACGAACGCCATCGATGCGGCTGCCAGCGCGAATCTCCGTGCGCGAGAGGTGCGGTCCATGGGGGATCTCCTCCGGAAGGAACGGGCGAGGGGGAGATCAGTAGGCCCTCCGCACGCCGGTGCCGGCATGTCACCAGATCCCGGGACTTGACAGACCGCGCAAATCCGGGCGGGTTCGCTTTATCAACATCGGTTCCCGGCGTCAAGACACGTAATGCTGTGGCGTGACCCCGGCTCTCCGATCGGGTGTATTTGAAGCAGGCCAACGCCAAAGCGTGGCTCTCGAACAGAACCCCCCCCCGCGGGACGGACTCGTGAAGATGTCCCGCAATTCGGAATGGAGAAGACCGATGTTCAAGATTTCCCGCAAGGCGATCCTGGCCGCTGCCTCCGTAGCCCTGGCGGGCGGTATGGCCATCCCGGCCACCGCGCTGGCCGCTCCCGCTCCCCAGTCGACTCATACATCGGTGCAGACACCGCATACATGCGGGAAGAAGGGGCGACTGTGCCGCACTCCCAATACTCCGAACACGCCCAATACCCCGAACTCTCCGGGTGGCGGTAACAACACTCCCAATACTCCGAACACGCCCAATACCCCGAACTCTCCGGGTGGCGGTAACAACACTCCCAACACTCCGAACACGCCCAATACCCCGAACTCT